>NZ_JBSHDN010000008.1:0-79380 GCF_053616335.1 Nocardiopsis sp. NPDC055824 | reverse complement strand
GGGCGACGGACGGCGGCGGGACGGGGCGGGAGCGGGCGCCCGCCTGGGAGCCGTCGCCGAGGGTGCCGTTCCCGTGGGCGAGGAAGTCCTCGACGGTCACGGCGCCGACGGGGCCGGTGTCGGACTCGGTCCAGAGGTCCCGGCCGTCGTCGATGTAGCTCTCGGCGAGGGCGTCCGTGCCTGCCTCGGCCGCGAAGTACGGGGCAGGCAAGGCCGGGCGTGGCCGCTACACCGGTTCAGTCCCCATCGCCGCCGTCCATGTCCGGCGGCTGCCAGATGAGGTTCAATCCACCAGGATTCTCCGGCTCGGACGCCGCTACCCGCCTCCGTACCTCCTCCCGGGCACGGGCCCTGAACCCGCCCTCCAGGACTCCGAGGTCGACCTCCAGGGGCATCCACCTCTTCCTGGCCCCGAACCGGAGGGACCGCGCATGGAGCTCCCCCAGTTCGGGACACACGTCTTCCCCCGTGTATCCGAGCAGGACGGCCAGCACCCGGTGCGCGCCGGGCCGACGCGCGGGGTCGTGGACCAGGCAGCTTTCCAGCACCGACGACAGCGGTCGGGACACCCCCTCCAGGTCCGGTCGCCCCGTCACCGCGCGGGCGGCCGTCTCGGGGCATGGCGGCCCGGGGAACGCCGACCTCCCCGTGGCCGCCCGGACCACGGTCGCCGCCCAACCGAAGACGTCGTCGGCGCCGGTGCCCCGACCACCGCCCCGCCGCTCCGGCTCCGGCTGCTGCGGTGTCAGGAGAGATCGGCTGCCGTCGGCGGTGGTCTCCACCGCTCGGGCGACGACACGGTCGACGACGACCGCGCCGTCCGCGCCCACCAGGATGTCCTCCCCGGTGACCCCGTGGTGGACGATGCCCTCGCCGTGCAGGACCGCCAGCGCGGTGGCGGTGTGCACGGCGAACCGGTACAGCTCCCGGTCCGCGAGCAGGTCCCCGCCGGCGATCCGCTCGCTCAGGGGTTCGGCGTGCCCGGCGTCCCGGAAGGCGACCCACGGCGTGTCGGCCCACGGGTCGGCGTCCACCGCCGTCAGCAGGGAGAAGGAGGACACCCGCAGCGACAGCGCCACCGACCGTTCGAGTCGTTCGCGGAACCCGGGTGTGCGCGCCGTTTCGCCCGACACGAGCGTGAGCACATGCGGTGCGCCCCCGGCGTCCACCGCCCGGAAGTGCGCGCCTCGGGGGTCCGCGCCGAGGTCGCCCACGAGCCGGTATCCGTCCACTCTTTCCCCGACGCCCGCCATGTCCCTCCCCTTCACGGATACCGGTGAGAGTCCCGCGCGGGCAGGGAGGTTCGCACCGGCCTTCCGCCGGGGCGAGCCACTCCCGCAGCCGTCCTCGCCCACAGGTGCGTGGCCGGACGGTGCACCACCTGACCGTGTCCGATCCGCACCCCGGCGGCGCCGGCCGACTCCTCACGGCGGCGCAGGGCCGCGGCCAGGTACTCGGGTGCGGACGCGGCGGCGGTGGTTCCGGTCCGGTCGGTCATGACACCGGCCCTGCGCAGGAGTACCCACCGACGGGCAGGCTGCGGTGTCCCGGCCGGGACGCCGTGCCGCCGGGGACCGAACCGCAGCGGTGACCGGGTTCGTCGGCTTCTCAGGCGCGTGCGTCGGTGTTCCCGGCGCCGGCCCGGATGGAGTCGATCATCATGCGCACGAGCTGGTCCCCGTTGATCTTCCACTTCTCCTTCGCCAGGTGGCCGCTGAGCTCCAGCCCGGCAATGCCGTGCGCGCTCGACATCAGCAGGGCGCCGTAGCTGAGTGAGTCCGCTTCGCCGACCACGTCGGCGACGATGGCGAGGAACGCGTTCTCCAGGCGGCTCGCGGCCTCGACGGCCTCCGGGTCGTCCGCCGGGGTGCTGAACATCAGTGCGTACAGGTGCGGTTGGCGTCGGCCGACCCCGATGAGCTCCAGCACGGCGTGCTCGAGCCGTTCGCCGGGGGTCGTGTCCGGTGCGGCCCTCAGCTGTTCCACCTTGTCCGCCAGGGAGTTCCAGGCGTCGATGGCGAGCCTGGTCAGCAGGTGCTCCTTGTTCTCGAAGTGCCCGTAGGGTGCGCCGCGGGAGACCCCGGCGCGGGCCCCCACACCCCGGAGCGTCACCGCGTCGGGTCCCCCCTCGTCGAGCAGTTCGGATGCGGCGCGCACGAGGGCGCTGCGGGTCGCCGCGGCTGCTTCGGTTCGCGTCACCATGGGGCACATTCTACTTGACAGCGTCACATCAAGACCCCACAGTGTTCGCATGACACAGTCACACGAATTGCCCGTCGATGAGAACCGCCTGCGCCGTCTGCTGGACCGCGCCGAGATCAGCGACGTCCAGCTCCGCTACGCCACGGGAACCGACTCCCGTGACTGGGAGCTGTTCCGGAGCTGCTTCACCGACGAGGTCGAGGTCGACTTCAGTGACGGCTTCGGCCAACCAGTCGTCCGCCTCAAGGCCGACGACTGGGTCAGGGGGACCGCACCGAGGATGGAGTCGTTCAAGGCGACGCAGCACATGATCACGAACCACGTGATCACCTTCGACGACGACGATCACGCCACAGGCGTGGCCTACGTCCGAGCCGGTCACCACCTGCCGAACAGCACCGGCGACAGCGAGCAGACCGTCTACGGGTACTACACGAACCGGTTCGAACGGACCCCGGCCGGCTGGCGGATCTCCAAGGTCAAGCTGACGGCCCTGTGGATGACCGGGAACTTCGGCGTCTTCCAGGCGGCCCTCACCCCGGAGGCCGAGCCCGCGCGAGCCCACTCGGGCAGCTGACGGGCGGCTCCGGGAAGTCGCTCAGGCCTCGACGCCGTCCACGGCCTCGCCGGCAGGACCGCTCTCCGCTCCGGGAACACTGCTGTCGGGACCGACGGTCTTGCCCATCCACGTCTGCGCGCGCCACCCTTCGGCGGGGGTACCGGAGAGGACGACGACGCCGGTGTTCTCCAGTACGTGGGCCGACGCGAACGCGACGTCGACGTTCTCGGCGCGGGCCGCCACCCACATGCGGATGACGGCGCCGTGGCTGACCATGGCCACCGTCCGCGCCCCGGTGTCCGCGGCCTCCTCGACCACGGCGTCGAAGCGCCGGAGGGCCTCGACCCCGTTCTCCCCGCCAGGCATGCGGAGCCCGGTCTCCCCCGCGGACCAGGCGAAGGCGGTGCTCAGGTACGTCTCGGCGGCGAGCTCGTCACCCCGCATCTCCAGGTCGCCGGCGATCAGTTCCCGGATGCCGTCCCGCACCCGGACCTCGAGCCCCGTGTCGGCCGCCAGCGGTGCGGCGGTGAGCTGGGTGCGGATCAGCGTGGAGGCGTAGAGGGCGTCGATCTCCTCGCCCGCCAGCACTCCGGGAAGTGCCGCCGCCTGCTGCTGGCCCAGCGGGGTCAGCCCCGGACCTGGTTCTGCCGTGTCCAGGAGGTGCTTGAGGTTGGACGGGGTCTGGCCGTGGCGGACGAGCAGCAAGCGCATGTGAACGGATCGGTCTCCAGAGAGGGCGGTCGTGGTGGTCCCACTCTGGCATCCGTGCGACAGACCCGTGTCGGCGGGTTCCGGCAACCCGCCCTGGGCCCGGGGTGCGGGGTCGGTGGGGCGGGGCGCGGCCGTGCGCTGCCGCCTCGGCCCCGGGTCCGTACTGCGCGGTCCCGGGGCCGGGCGCGGACCCCCTGCGGCATCAGCCGAGGGGGGCGTCCTCGTCCCGCAGCACGTCCAGGACGGGGGCGTACATGCGGGACTTGATGGTGCCCATGGTGGCGGCGTCCTTGGCGGCCAGGGAGCGGGCCAGTTCGACGGCGGTGGGGCGCACGTCCTGCTCGGACACGGCCCGGTCCACGATGCCGGCCGCCTCGGCGTCGTTGCCGCCGTAGCGGCGGGCGGTCAGCATGGCCTCGTGCGCGGTCTGCGGCGCCAGACGCGCCTGGATGAGCGCCGACATGCCCGGGGTGAAGGGGATGTTGATGTCGGCCTCGGGCAGGCACCAGAAGCCGCGGTCGGCGCGCATCACGCGCAGGTCGTGGGCGAGGGAGAACATGGCGCCGGCGGCGAAGGTGTGGCCCTGCAGGGCCGCCACCGTGGGCATCGGCAGGGCCAGCATGCGCGCGAACAGGTGGTGGACGTCGGCGACGTAGCCCTCGTGGTGGTCGGCATTGGCCATCAGCCAGTCCAGGTCCAGGCCGTTGGAGTAGAACTTCCCGGTGGCGGCGGTGACCAGGGCACGGGGTCCCTGGACCTGCTCGGCCTCGTCCAGGGCGGCGTTGACCGAGGCGATCCAGTCCGGGTGGAAGCGGTTCTCGCCGTCGCCCAGGTCGAGAACGAGGACCTCGTCGTGGCGTTCGAGTGTGGGCATGGTGCTCCTTGTCGTGGTGGCGGACGGTGTCAGGGGCGGGACTGCCCCTCACCGGTGGCCCGGTGCGGGTGCGGAACGCGGGTCGGCGGGTCGTGGTCTTCCTCGCCGGAGGCTCGGAGCGGCGCGGTGCCGCGCCCGGCACGGCGCACGACCGCTGTGCCCTCGGTTGCGGCGAAGGCGGCCGGGCGTTCGCTGCGCGGCACGGGCAGCCCGCGGCTCCGGGACAGTGCGGCTCTGTGCACCGTCGCCTCGCGACCGCGGCTCCTTCCCGGCCCCATGTGCCGCCTTTCCGGACGTAGGGCTCCCCCGCTGGTGGGTATGCGCCGCACCCGGGAAGCTACCGGCAAGTAACTTATGACGGACAGCATAGAGCAGACAAGTTCACCCCGAGGCCGCGGAACCCGCGGACGCGGCCCCGCCGGGGCGGCCGGGAGGAGCGCCCGCCCGGAGTGCCCCGTCCGGCTCCCGCCGGGAACCGGGCGGGGCAGGGGCCCGGGCCCCCGGTCACGGACGGCGGCCCACGATGACGGAACTGTCCGCGTCATCGCAGGTCACGACGTCGGCGATCAGGCCGCCCCGGATGAAGGCGGACAGCGCCGGGGGCGCCTGGCCGGGGTGGGTCTGCACCAGCAGGCAGCCGCCGGGGGCCAGCCAGGGACGGGCCTGCGCGGCGATGCGGCGCACGACGTCGAGCCCGTCGGAGCCGCCGTCCAGCGAGATCCGCGACTCGTACTCGCGGGCCTCGGAGGGCAGCAGGGCGATCTCTCGGGTGGGGACGTAGGGGGCGTTGGCGACCAGCACGTCCACGCGGCCGTACAGGGAGCGGGGCAGGGGCGCGAACAGGTCGCCCCGGTGAACGTGCCCGCCCAGGGGGGCGAGGTTGCGGCGGGCGCAGCGGACGCTGGCGGTGTCGATGTCCGCGGCGTGCAGCTCCACACCCCCGCGTTCGCTCGCCAGGGCGGCGCCCAGGGCGCCGGTGCCGCAGCACAGGTCCACGAGAACGGCGCCGGGGCGGGTGAGGGCGAGGGCCTGTTCGACGTGGAACTCGCTGCGCGGGCGGGGGACGAACACGCCGGGTTCCACGACCAGGCGCAGGCCGCGGAAACGGGCCCAGCCCAGGACGTGTTCGAGCGGGGAGCCGGTGACGCGCCGGTCGACCAGGCGTGTGAGTTCGTCGGGGGTGCGCGCGGCGGCGGCGATCAGCGCCGCCTCCTCCTCCGCGAACACGCATCCCGCCCGGCGCAGGCGGGCGACGGTCTCGGAAGGTGTCGGGAGCGGCTGTGGCAAGTGGTGCTGGGAGAACTGCGGAGGCAAGGGAGCCTTTCGGGGTGCCCGGGGGCGCTCCCGCGCTCACCTACGCCGTGCGAGGTGGGTGACCGCGGGGTGGAAGCGCCCGTCCTGCTGCTGCGGTGATCGGTCCCACCTCCTCGGTCGTGGTGTGCGGGGCGACATTACACCACGGGGCGCCGGCCGGGTCAGACGGCCGGGGCCGGCGGTCGCGTGTCGGCCCCGTCGCCGGTGAACGGCCCGGGGCCCGAGGGAACGACACCTGCGCGCGACACCTCCGGGGGTCACCACGGAATCCGGCTGTGGCCCCCGTTGGCGGCGCCGGTTCGTCAGGGCGCCGGTTCGTCCTGTTCGCGGCCCCGGGTTCGTGGCCGTGCCGCACGAGTCCTTCTCCGCGGAGCAGAGCGCCCGCTCCCCCGACGAGCTGTCGGTGGCCGACTCGAACGCTGCTTCCGGGCCCTCGCCGGCGCTCACCGCCGGAAGCGGTGCGGGGGCGCGGAGGAAGCCGGGTCCGCCCGCTACGGCCGTGGGCGGACCCGGCGCACTCCGCGTCAGGGCCTGATGAGGACCTTCAGGCTCGTGCGGTCGTCCATGTCCTTGTAGCCGGCGGGCACGCCGTCCAGGTCGGTGGTGGCGTCGAAGACCCTGCCCGGCTCGATGGTCCCGTCCAGGATGTCGGGCAGCAGCTCCTCGATGTGGGCGCGTACCGGCGCGGGCCCGCCCGCCAGGCGGATGTTGTGCCGGAACAGGCTCGCGAAGCCGATCGGCGCCTGCTCGTACTGCGGGACGCCCACACGGCTGATCACGCCGCCGGGGCGCACCACACCGAGCGCCTGCTCGTAGGCGGGCATGTGTCCGACCGCTTCGAGGACGGCGTGCGAGCCGTGGCCGCCGGTGAGTTCGCGGACCCTGGCGATGCCCTCCTCGCCGCGCTCGGCGACGACGTCGGTGGCGCCGAACTCCCGGCCCAGGTCGGTGCGGTCGGTGTGGCGGCCCATGAGGACGATCTGCTCGGCCCCCAGGCGCTTGGCCGAGAGCACCGCCATCAGGCCCACCGCGCCGTCACCTATCACGGTGACGCGCTGACCGGGGGCCACGCCTGCGGCCCTGGCGGCGTGGTGGCCGGTGCCCAGCACGTCGGCCAGGGTGAGCAGCGAAGGGATCAGGGCCGAGTCGGGCGCGACCGGCAGCTTCACCAGGGTGCCGTCGGCCAGCGGCACACGGACCGCCTCGGCCTGGCCGCCTTCGTCGGGGATGCCGTCCCAGAAGCCGGCCTCGTGGTGGGAGCAGGAGGTCTGCAGGTTCTCCCGGCAGAACTCGCACACGTCGTCGGAGACGGCGAACGGTGAGACGACCAGGTCGCCCCTGGTGAGCGTGGCCACGTCCGGGCCGACCTCCTCGACGACGCCGATCAGTTCGTGCCCCATCCGGGCGGGGCCCTCGGCTGAGGCCATGGAGCGGTAGGGGTGCAGGTCGCTGCCGCAGACACAGGACGCGGTGATGCGGACCAGGGCGTCGGTGGGGTGTTGGATCCGGGAGTCGGGCACGTTCTCGACGCGGACGTCCCCGGCTCGGTACATGAGGGTGGCGCGCATGGTCGCTCTCTCTTTCGGTGGTGCTCTTGGTCGGGAACCGCCGGGTGCGGCGGAGGTGTGCGGGTCAGGAGAGGGCGTTCGCGGCCTCGGGGCCCGCCGCCGTGTCACGGCGGCGCCGGATCACGGCCAGTGCGGTCGCGGGGATGAGTGTCAGTGCGGCGATGGCCGTTCCGACGACGAGGGGGCCCGTGGTGCCCAGGCCGGTGCCGAGGGCGATGCCGCCGATCCAGGAGGCGGCCGCGGTGCCGAAGTTGAAGGCCGCGACGCTGAGGGAGGACCCCAGGGTGTGCGCGTGGGCGGCGTAGCGGACCGCCAGCGAGATCAGCACCGGGTTCGCGCCGAGGCCGAACAGCCCGAGCAGGACGAGGAGGATCGTCGTCGGGACCGGCGCGCTGGCGACGAGGCAGAGCGTCAACAGGATCAGTGCGGTCGCCGACGGCGCGACGATCGTCACCGTGTGCGGGCGGGTGTCGCCGAGACGGCCGCCCAGGACGGACCCGAGGAGTGAGCCGACGCCGAAGCCGGCGAGTACCAGTGGAACGAGGCCCGAGGGGATGCCCGTCTGCCCGGTGAGCAGCGGGGCGACGTAGGAGTACGCGGCCAGGACACCGCCGGTCGTGGCCGCGCAGGCCGCCAACGCCAGCCACAGTCGTCCGGAGCGCAGAGCGGTCAGCTCCGAGCGGATCGACATCGACCGGTGCCCGCCGTCGCGGGGAACGTGGCGGGCGATCACGGGCATCGCCACGACCGCGAGGACCGCCAGCGCCCAGAACGTGCCGCGCCAGCCGACGAGCTGTCCGGCGAACGCGCCGAGCGGAACGCCCAGGACGGTCGCGAGCATCCCTCCGGCATTGACGACGCCCACGGCCCGCGAGCCCGCTCCCGGGCCGGCGACGCGGGTGGCGACCACCGCGGCCACGGCCCAGAACGCACCGGTCGCCAGCGCTGTGAGGAAGCGTGCGGCGAGCAGCACCCCGAAGTCGGAGCCGACGGCGACGATCACGTGCCCGAGGGCGAACACTCCCAGGGCGAGCACGAGCGTCACCCGCTGCGGCATCCGCAGGGTCAGCATCGCCATGAGCGGTGCGCCCACGATCATGCCTGCCGCGAAAACCGTGATGAGCATTCCCGCCCGGGCGACGCTCACCCGCACGTCGGCGGCGATGTCGGGCAGGATCCCGGCCACGACGAACTCCGTCGTGAGCATCAGGAACGTTCCCAGCGCCAGGGCGTAGACGACGAAGGGGAGACGGGACGAACGGCTCTTATGGGAAACCCGTGCGGCTTCGTCGTGCATGGCGAACCTCGTGTCGTGGTGGTGCCTTCGCTGTCACCACCCACTTCACCGGCCTCCGCCGACGCGGAGAAGGTTGCGTTTGTGGGGGTACAACCTCAACCCCCCTGAGGCGCTCACCTGCGCCTATCGTGGACGGCATGGACAATCGCGCGGACATCAGGGGCTTCCTCGCCAGTCGACGGGCCAAGTTGTCCCCGGAACAGGTCGGGCTTCCCCCCGGTACCCGCCGCCGTGTCCCCGGACTGCGTCGCGAGGAGGTCGCCGTCCTGGCCGGTGTGAGCATCGAGTGGTACACCCGTCTGGAGAAGGGCCACATCGCGGGTGTGTCCGAAGAGGTGCTCGACGCTGTCGCCCACGCGCTGCGCCTCGACGACGAGGAGCGCACCCACCTGTTCGACCTGGCCCGCGCCGCACGTCCGGCCCACCGCAGGGCGACCCGCCGCCGCGAGGTCGCCCTCGCGCCGCCCGTGCAGTGGATGCTGGACTCCATCACGATGTCGGCGGCGTTCGTGCGCAACGGCCGACTCGACGTGGTCGCGACGAACGCCCTCGCCAGGGCCCTGCACGCGCCGATGTTCGCCAGCCCGACGACGGCCGCCCACGGGCGGGCCAACTTCGCCCGCTACCACTTCCTCGACCCGGCCTCCCGTGACTTCTTCGCGGACTGGCAGGCGGGGGCCGCGATGACCGTGGCGCTGCTGCACGCCGAGGCCGGACGCGAACCCCACGACCGGGCGCTGCGTGAACTCATCGGTGAGCTGTCGACCCTCAGCGACGACTTCTGTTCCCTGTGGGCCTCGCACGACGTGCGCATCCGCCACGACGGCGTCAAACGCCTCCACCACCCGCAGGCGGGCGATCTGGAGCTGACCTTCCGGTCCCTGGACCTGCCGACCTCGCCGCGGGCCGTGCACGACCTCTCGCTCTACACCGCCGAACCGGGGACCCCGCACGAGGAGCGGCTCAAGCTCCTCGCGAGCTGGTCCGCGCCCCGCACGGCCTCCAGGCGGGAGGACCGGGATCCGCTGACCGCTCCCGAGACCGGGTCGGGCCGGAACTGACGCCCGGGAGGTCCTCGGGGCGGGTCGAGCTTCCGAAGTCCTTCGTTCGCGGAAGCGGACCGCCGGTGGGCTTCCGGGAACACACGGACCGAGCGGCCGCACCGCACCACTGCCCTGCCCGGCGTCCGGGCCCGCCGCCGACCGAGGGGCGGCCACGTCCGGTGGTGGTCCTCCTCGCCACCTTCCGGCGCACGGGGTTCCCCGCACACCCGAGGAAGTCAACTGGAGTTGACCACTGACGTGAGTCAACATAGGTTGACTCCATGGCGGACGACAAGGGTTTCAAAAGCAACGGCGCACCGACGCCGATCACCGTCGACGTGGGCGGGCACGCGCTGTGCGCGCGCATCGTCGGCGAGGGCCCCACGGTGGTCCTGGAGAGCGGAGGCTCCGGCCAGGGCGTGGGCACCTGGGGCCGGGACCTGGAACGGAGGCTGGCCGAGCGGGCCACCGTGGTGACCTACGACCGGGCCGGCGTCGGCCGGTCCGGCGGAACACAGGCCGCCACCGTCACCGAGGCGGCCGACGGCCTGCACCGGCTCGTGCACGCCCTGGGCCTGGAACTGCCCGCGGTGTTCCTCGGCTGGTCCTACGGCGGGCTCGTCACCCAGGTCCACGCGGCCCGCCACCCCGAGGACGTGTCAGGGCTGGTGTTCGTGGACCCGACCGCCGCCGGAACCCCTCCGGGCTCGGGCCCGGTACGCCGCCTGTCGTTCGGTGCGGTGTCGCGGCTGCTGCGCCTGCGTGCCGCGTTCGGCGGCCGGAACGCACAGGAGCTGCGCGAGCTGGCGACCATCCTGGCAGGGATGCCGCAGGCCATGGAGGAGACCGCCCGGGTGCGGCGGGAGGTCGGGCTGCCGCCGGTACCCGTGCGCGTCGTGACGGCGGGCAGACGTCCGCGTATGCCCCGGGCGCACCTGGAGCACCTGAACGCCGACCACCTCGCCCTGGCCGCGCAGTCCCCGCAGGGCCGGGTGGTCGTCGCCGAGCGGGCCGGCCACCAGATCCCCTACGAGCAGCCCGAGGCGGTCCTCCAGGCGCTCGACGAGGTGCTGGAGGCGACGCGGGCCTGACACGCCGTCCGGTGGGAGGCGGTTCCCTGCCGGGTGAGCCGGAAAGGGACCGCGGTGCAACGCTCTCGCTGCTCGGAGGGCAGGCCGATCCGGCCGTGCGGAGCGGACCGGCGGACCGGCGCCGTCTGCCTTGGTAGAGCCCAGCTCCGGGGGACGAGAGGTTCCCCGGCAGGCCGTATGTGTTTCGGCTCCGGGGGGGGCGCTCGCGCCGCCTTCGTCCCCGGCCCGCCCCGGGAAGACCGCAGAGGGCGCGTCGGGCCCCACCCGGAACCTCCACCGGGGCCCGACACCCGCGGGCCCTACCGCCAGAGCCCGGACCCGGTCCTCCCCCTGAACGATCAGTCCGACAGGCGGGCCACCACGGCGAACTGCCCCGAAGCCGGATCGTAGGGGGCGCCCGCCAGGTCGCCGTGCACCTCAGCGACTCCGAACCCGCTGTCGGCCAGCTCGGCGGCGAGCGTGTCGGGCGTGAAGTAGCGGACCCAGTTGCAGAAGACCCTCGTGTCGTCCGCTGTGACGATGTCGTAGCGGTCCAGGCCCACCCGCTCGTCGTCGTACCGGAAGGTGTGCCGGAAGCCGTGGTAGGGCCGGTCCGCCCAGAACCCGCCCATGAGGTCGGGGGCGTAGACGGCCCCCTCGCGGACCGGGTCCAGTGCCGGTTCGGCGTCCACGTCGAACAGGAAGACGCCTCCGTTGGCGAGGTGTCGGCGGACCACCCCGAGCAGCCGGGAACGGCCCTCGGGCGCCATCGCACAGTAGTCGCGCATCACCATCACGATCAGGTCGAAGCGCTCCCCCAGGTGCAGGGACAGGTAGTCGCGGCACAGGTGGTGGGCGTCCAGGCCCTCCGCCCGCGCGGTCTTCTCGGCGTGGTCGACGGAGAGCCGGGCGAAGTCCACCCCCAGCGCGTGCGCGCTGGCGCGCGCCAGACGGGTGGTGTACAACCCCGGGCCGCAGCCGAGGTCGGCCACGCGGGAACCGGCCCCCAGGCCGAAGTGCCCGACCATCCAGTCCGTGGCGCGGTCGACGAACTCGGCCCGGTGGGAGGCGGCCCCGACCTCGGGGGCGAGGTGGTTGGCGAGCATGCGCTCGGAGATGTGCGGGTCGGTCCACAGGTCCGCGGTGGTGACGAGGGCGTAGGGAGCGGGGCGCTCGGCCATGGCGGACAGGGCGGTGAAGAGGGAGTTCACGGGGTTCCTCCTGGTACGTGTGGGACCACCGGCGGGGACGCCCGAGGCGACTCACCCGGGCCCGGCGGTGGAGAAGAGCTGCGCACACGTTCAGGAGGACATGCCGGTCATCGTACCCAGCGGCCGATCCCCGCCGGCACCGGTCGATACTCGCCCGGCCCGGTGGCGAGGCCGGCGCCACAGGCCGGGTCAGCTGGTGAGCGCGCCCGGGTCAGGCATCGCAGGCCGGGTGGAACCGGTCCGAGGCCGAGGGGGGAAGATGTTCTTCGGGTCCTGCCCTGGGAAGGTTGTAGCCGGGGGCGTCGACGTCGGAGAAGCGTTCGTCCTGGTCGCTCAGCCCGTCCTCGCCACCGCCCAGCAGGGCGCCCGTCCCGTACACGCCGTCCCCCTCGTAGCGGTAGGACGCGAGGTCGGGGTGCTCGTCGTCGTCGAAGTCGACCACGCGCAGGCCGAACGTGGTCCCCAGGTCCAGTTCGTGGGTGCGCTGTCCGGTTCCCCGGTCCGAGAAGGGGCCCAGGCGCAGTTCGGCCACCCTGGAGGGGACCGGGTCGTCTCCTCCGACGGGGGCGGTGGCCGCGATCGCCAGGTCGAGCCACCCGTCGCCGTCGAAGTCGGCCACCGCCGCCATGACCTCCTCACCTGCTTCACGTGAGCTTCCGAGCAGGACGCCCGTGGTCCGCGGTTCCGCGAACCCGGATTCCTCGCCGAAGGCGATGGCCAGGTCGCTGCCTATGCCCCCGGTGCCGGAGATGCGGTCGGGGTGGCCGTCGTTGTCCACATCGGCGATCAGCCGGCCGTTGATATCCGAACACGGTGGGAAGGCGCTGGGCCCGGACGGCTCGAGCGGTGCCGGACGGAGGCAGCCGGTGAGTGCCAGCCCCAGGCCGGCTGCCACCCAGAGTCCTCGGTGCCGTCGGCTGGTGATCATCTCGTGTGCCCGTCCTCGGTGGGGTGTCGGCCAGAAAAGAAGAGTGTCACCGAGTGCGGGGCCACCCGCAAACCGCGCAGCCCCGGAGCGGACATCCGTGCCGGGGCCGCGCGCCGAGCGCAGCCGGCCGCTCGCCGGGGACTGTCAGGGTGCCGGCATGAGGCCGAGGGCGGCCAGCAGCGCCGGGACGGCCAGCAGGACAAGACCCAGCACGGCAGGTGCGCCGAGCACCCCGAGGACGGCGAAGCCCTTCCGGAGGCCGTTCCGCCGTGAGTGGGAGACCGCCAGGATCCCGAAACCGGCCGCGGCCAGCAGGAAGAGGAGCACGTAGCCGACACCGGCGGCGTCGATCTGGTCGACCCCGCCCGCCAGGCCGGAAACCATGCCGACCACCTGTACGACGCTGCCCGTGGCGTACAGGCCGAGCGTCGCGAAAACCGCCCACACCGCCACGGCCAGGAGAGCCGGGGGAACGAACGTCGGGCGTTTGGCGACCGACAGCAGCGCCACGGCAGCCCCCAGTGCCTTCAGCCCGACGACGAGCCAGTTCATCACGGTGATCGCGGAGCTGTAGTCGGCGTAGGCGCCGTCGGAGAAACGGTCGGTGATCTCGAAGACGACGTTGAAGACGGCGAACCCGACGCACCACAGGGCCATCAGCAGGCCGATCGCGGTCACGGCAGTGCCGGGTGGTGGAGGGACAGGGGAACGATCGGTTGTGGACGCAGTGGAGGAGGTCATTGCAGAAGCCAACACGGATCCCGTCGTCGACGCCTCCCCCGCGGGAGGGAGAACCACAGACCGCCCTCACGCCTCCGGGGGAACCACAGCCCTGCGGCGCGGTCGAGGACCGCGCCTCCGGGTACACCGACGCGTCCTCCGTCGGCGCGTGGCTGTCCCCGGGCCGCCGGGATCCCGAGGGAGGACCCCGACGGCCGACCTGCCTCAGCCCCGGGACCGTACCGGGCGATAGGTCAGCTTGCGCAGCAGTACCTCCGCCGGGCCCCGTCGGCCCGACCGCTCCAGCACGGCCGCCCCGGCCACGGTCGCCGCCCAGGTGACCACCGCCAGCAAGGAAACCGACCAGCTCGACAGGTGCGTGCCCAGGCCCAGTCCCCAGGCGGCCAGCACCGGTCCCCACACCAGCGACTGCGCCAGGTACCCGCTCATCGAGCGTCGCCCCAGGGCCCCGATCCACCGCACCGGCCGTGCCGTGGCCGCCGCACGCCCGCTCAACCGGTGCGCCACCAGACCGAACAGCGCCGCGTACCCGACCCCGGTGAAGATCCCGGCGACGAAGTGCACCCCCGTCAGCACCGACACCGGGCCGAACTCAAGAGACGTGGTGTGCTGGAGGGCCAGAACCGCGCCGGTGGTCCACCCCGCGGCGATGCCCCACAGCGCCAGCCGTCGCAGCAGCACCAGGTGCCGCCCCGGCTCGTCCAGCAGCCGGTGCCGCGCTGCCAGTACCCCCATGAGGAAAGCCGCCGGCAGCGCGGACTGCGCGATGCCGGTGATCGTCTGGACCACCCACACCGGGAGCCGCACGGCCGCCGAGACCGCATAGGACGGCTCGGCGATGCTGGCCCGCTGCACCTCGGCCGCCACCGCGCCGCCGGCATCGGTCGTGGCCAGCGCGCCCGCCAGGCTGACCAGCGCGGCCAGCCCCAGCAGAACCCCGATCCAGACCTTGAGCGTGCGGTCCGAGCGGTGGAAGAACAGCGGCACCATGACCAGGCCGATCAGCCCGTACATGCCGATGATGTCGCCCTGCCAGAGCAGCAGCGCGTGCACCGCCCCGAACACGATCATCCACAGGTGGCGTCGGCGCAGCAGTCTCCGCGTCTGAACGGCGCCGGCGCCCTTGGCCGTCTGGCGCGCGTACATCTGTCCGATGCCGTAGGCGAACAGGAACCCGAACATCGTGTAGACCCGGGCGTCCACCACGATCAGTGTGAAGGCCTGGGCGATCCTGTCGGCCGCACCCCCCTCCACCGGGTGCACCCCGACCGTGCCCGCCTGCGCGGTGTACAGGAAGTAGGGCACGTGGGCCAGGGCGATCAGCAGCAGCATCATGCCCCGGGCCAGGTCGGGAGCCAGGGACCGCTCCGACAGCGGCGTCGGGCGCACGGGGCCGGTGGACGGCGTCGGGGGGCGATCGGGGTCGCGGATGGTCACGGGTGTCCTTTCGATGGGGAGAGCGTCAGTTGGCCGCACCGTCGAGCAGCCAGGAGTAGCGCAGCCGGAGCGCGCGCTCGGCGCTGCCCAGGACGGCGCCGGCGCCGAGCGCGATGTCGAGCCAGAGCGGCAGTCGGACGGGGGAGGCGAAGGCGCCGACGGCCTCCTGGACCGGGGGGATCTGTGAGACCGGTTCGATGATCTGGAGGAGGTTCAGGCCGACGCCGACGATGAGCAGGACCACCGAGACGGCCCCGATCCAGCGGCTCAGGGCCGGGTGCTCGCGGTCCAGGCGGGCGCGGCGCCCCTCGCCGGACCGGGGGTCGGGGGTGAGCCGGTGCTCCGCGCCGTCGTCGGTGACGTAGTGGCAGCGCTTGAGCCCGAAGCCGCTCGTGGCGACCTCGATGCGGCCTCCGGGGACGGGGAAGGACACGGGGGTCTTGGACCGGTCGCTGTGTCGGCCGTCGAGGTACAGGTGCGCCCTGACCACTCCGTCCTCGGGCTCGCCCTGGTGCCGGACGTCGATCGTGTACTCGGCCTCGCGGCCGTCGTCGCCGGTGAGGCGCAGGTGGAACAGGGAGCGTCCGAACAGCTGCCACCAGCGGAAGCGCCGCAGTGCGTGTCCGTCCCCCTCCCTCAGGCGCCGTGCCGCCAGGCGGTTCCGCCACTGGCCGAGCATGCCCCTCCCCCGCCTTCCCGCGTCCCGGCGCCATCCCCCACCAATACACTGTGTTGGTGCCGTCGACAGACTAACACAGTGTATTAGTACGGTGTATTGGCAAAATGGGCGAAGGAGGTCCGATGACTGAGACGACCAGCGCGAAGACGAGTTCTCGCGACAAGATCCTGATTGCGGCCGCGGCGATGCTGGGCGAGGATCCGACGGCACGGCTGAGCGTGCGGGCGGTCGCCGCCAGGGCCGGGGTGAGTACCGGCTCCCTGCGGCACCACTTCCCGACGCAGCACGCCCTGCAGGACGCGGTGCTCGCGGGGATCTACGAGACGGTGTTCCCCGGCGACCCCATCCACGACACGGCGCTGCCCGCACGGGACCGGCTGGTCGCCTGCATGCGACAGCTCCTCGCACCCGCAGAGACCGGCGAGGAGGCGAGGAAGACCTGGGCCACGATGTACGAGACGTACTTCGCCTGCGAGCCGACCGAGGAGGCACGGCAGGCCTACCTGGGCATCGAACGCCAGATGCGGCACCGCGTGGAGCACTGGCTGTCGGTCCTGGTCGACGAGGGGGTGCTGCCCCGCGGTGACAACGCACCACGCGCGAGGTTCCTGCTCACCGTCGTCAACGGCCTGACGTTGGAGCGGGCGCTTCCGAGCACGGAGGCCCTGCTCGCGTCGGAGACCGCGACCCTCTTCACCGCCGCCGACAGCGTTCTGCGCGACTGAGGACCATGCGCCGTGCGTCACGTGAGCCGCCCGCCCGTGAGCGTGGACCGCTGAGGACGGCCCCGGCACGGGGTGGGCCGGTGTCCTGATCCGGCCACCGCCGTCAGTCGTCGGCGGGATGGGACCGGGTAAGGAGCGGACCACCGTCACTCCGCGGAGGGCCGCTATGCCTGTGATGTTGCTGATCGTGGCCGGGTGCGCGCTCGCGTCCGCCTGGCTGCTGTGGGTCGTGGTCGGCTCCTACAGCAAGATGGTCAGCGCCTCCGAGGAGAAGCGCCTCAAGGACCGCGACGACACACTCACGCAGGTGGCGGCGGCGTCCTCCGGCGGCAGCGCGGCCATGACCCTGATCCTGCTCGCGCACGCGCAGCCGGAGAGCACCGGCACGAAGGGCTTCCTGGCGATACTGGCCGTGTACGTGCTCGTCTGCGCCGGGTGCGTCTGGGCGACCGACCACCTGGACGGGGCCCGCCACCGGAACCGCATCCGCGACCTCCTGACCATTGCGATGTGGGCTGCCGCCGGGGCCGCGTTCCTGGCCCTGGTCGGGGCCCTCACCCATCCAGGCGCCCGGGAGGTGGTCGGCGACGTGGTCGGCGCGGTCGGCGCGTTTCTCGAGGGCCTGCTGACCCTGGTGGCCATAGTCGTGACGATCGTCGTGACACTCGGGTTCATGGTCCTCGTGGGCGGGGAGGACCAGAACACTCCTCGGCGACCCAAGGGGATGAGCAGGCAGGTGTGGAACCGGCAGCAGCGGGAGTGGCGGGAGTACAAGCGCAAGTACGGCATCGACCGCAGCGGCGGCGCGGGCTACAGCGGCGGCTCCGGTGACGGGGGCGACGGAGGAGACGGCGGGGACTGATCGCCGTCCCGCCCGCCGATATCTCCCCCTTCGAGCGCACCGTCGGAGGCACAGCCCCCAGGAGAGGATCTGCCGGTGGAGCCGAGAACTGCCCCGACACCACATCAGGGAGAACGGGCCCGCACCGCGCGCCTCAGTTGCAGGGGAGGGAGATCGGGTTGACCTCGTTGCCGTCGATGGAGCCTCCCCATTGCATGCAGGAACCACGCCCGTACACGTACACCGGTCCGGCGTAGCTGATGTACACGCCCATGTCCTGCTGGAGTGAGGGCGGGTCTCCGGCCCTGCGCAGCCACACGTCCATGCGGACGGAGGGGCCCGGGTTGTTCCGGATGGTGACCGCGCAGTTGTAGCCGTTGGAGTTGTTGTAGGTCAGGAAGACCGTGCCCAGGTTGTTCGGCACCTGAGCGGCGTTGACGACGCCGTAGCCCGCCCCGCAGGCACCGTTGTAGCCGGCCGCGGAGGCCGGGGCTGCGGTGAAGGCTCCACTCGCGACGAGCGCGAGCGTCGCGACGGCGGTGGCGAGGCTCTTCTTGAGCAATCGCACGAATAAGATCCGTTCATCCAGGGGGTGAGGACGCTCGAAAGCGTAGGGAGTTTCTCCCTTCTGCAACAGTGTGTGACCATTTGCGGTCATGAGGTGAGCAACCGCGGCCCGGAGAAAGCAGGGACCACCCGCCACCGAGGCATCCTGCACCTATTCACAGAACGCCTGTCCCACAGGCGTTCTCGGGCACACGAGCGACCAGGCGGTTGTCGACCAGGGGGTAAGGGGCCTCCGTCCGAGGTTCGGTGGACCGCGCGAATTTTCGCCCTGTTCCCTCCTCA
The DNA here is from genome assembly GCF_053616335.1 of Nocardiopsis sp. NPDC055824. Taxonomy (NCBI): domain Bacteria; kingdom Bacillati; phylum Actinomycetota; class Actinomycetes; order Streptosporangiales; family Nocardiopsidaceae; genus Nocardiopsis; species Nocardiopsis sp. NPDC055824. The sequence goes on along the minus strand of NZ_JBSHDN010000008.1, from coordinate 61,331 downwards.
TCGCCCCAACGCGGACACTTTATGGCTGGAGCGCATCACCTGGGAGAACTGGAGCCGCGTTAGCGCCCGCCGCCGGGAGCGCGAAGCTCTACCCGATGCCTCCGCCCCAGAGTCGACGGTGTACGGGATCAACGGGCAGGCGCGGCGCTGCCCGAACCAGAGGTGAGGGAACACCCGAGCAGGAACCCTCGCCACCTCAACGCCCCCTCCTGGAGCAGAAGGGGTGTCACCTGATCGCTTCCGGTGGGATCCACGTGCATTCCGACCGCACGAAGAAGAGCATGACCGGCGGTCAGAACCGTTTGATATCTGGACGAACCACCCTGGATCGCTGGACCACTCCGCCCAGCTGGATCGGTCTACCTTCTGACCCGAGGACCGTTGCCCCATCGCCCCTTTCCATCGCACTCGGTTCACTCTCCGCCCACGTGGGATCCGGCCGAGAAGACGCGGCCGCCTACCGGTCTTTCGCATGGGCGCGGATCTGTTCGGCCAGCCGCGCGAGTTCGGCCGCCGTCGCGGGTGAGGCGTTGCTGAGTCCGCTGTACACGGCCGCCGGGCTTCGCAGGAAGCGCCGCAGCACGACCACGAGCAGTCCTTCCGGCAGGGACCGCAACGCAGAGAACCCGCGAGGGACCGGCGGCGTCGGCATGGCGGCCAGGTTCTGCCGTATGAGGCGGAGCATGCCGCGGACCGCCTCCGGATCGTCGGCCAGCGCCGCCGGGCCGCCCGCCGCGTACACCGCCTGCTCGAGCGGCATCGCGAACGCGGCATGCGTCTTGAGCCAGGCGTCCATCCTCGGCTCGGCCCTGGCGTTGATCCCGGCGGTGCGGAACGTCCGCACGATCCGTTCGAGTCGCGGGGTGGTCCGGCCGTCGGGTTCACCGATCGGCATCGCCACCCGGCGGGTGATGAAGCTGTCCGCGCGGTGGCGGACCACGTCGCCGTCCATCATGCCGCCGTCCGTGCCGAAGCCGAGCAGCACCCGCTCGTGGCCGATCACCGAGCCCAGCGGCTCCGGGCCGCCCGCCCAGTTGTGCAGGAACAGCACGTCGCCTTCGAGACCGGCGAGCGACCCCAGCACCGCGTCCACCTGATGGGCGCGGACCAGGACCGCGGTCAGGTCGTACCCGCCGTCCGGGTGCTCGACCACGGGCACCGGTACCCGCCTGACGGCCGGGCTGTCCTCCTCGGCGAGCTGCACGCCGTGTCGGCGCAGGGCGGCCAGGCGCTCGCCCCGGGCCAGGAGCGCGACGTCGTGCCCCGCCTCATGCAGACGGACGGCGAACAGGCTGCCGAGAACCCCGGCGCCGTACACGAGCAGTTTCATGGCGATCTTCTCCGTATGCTCATTTCAATCAAACGTTCGTTTGAATCAAACGTCTGTAGTGTACGCAGACATGGCGTCACCTGACACCCGCACCCAGCTCCTCGACGCGGCCGAACACCTCTTCGCCGAACGCGGTTACCGCGGCACCTCGGTCCGCGCGATCACCGACCTCGCCGGAGCGAACCTGGCCGCCGTCGGATACCACTTCGGGTCGAAGGCGGAACTCATGTCCGCGGTCGCCCGCCGGGTGGTCGAGCCCATCAACGCCGCACAGTGCGCCGGGCTCGACCGGCTGCTCGCCAGGACTCCCGACCCTGCGGTCGCCGATCTGGTGGAGGCCTTCACGGGGCCGCTGTTCGACGAGATGCAGGCCGGCGACGAGGGCGGCGCCCGGACATCCCGGCTGATCGTGACGATCCTCGGCGACCCGGCCGAGGAGGTGCGCAGCTGGACCGGCCCGGCCGAGGACACGGTCCGCGAGCGCTACCTGGCGGCCTTCGGGCGCGCACTGCCCGACCTTTCCCCCGAGGAACTGCGGTTCCGGATGCGGGGGATCCTCGCCGTGACGGCCGTGGACCGCGTCGAGGTCTACCAGCAGAGCTCCCCGACCTGCCCGTCCCCGGTAGCGGGCGAGGCAGCCCGGCACTGGGCGATCACTTTCCTGACCGCGGCGCTGAGCGCACCACCGACGAGGACCTGACACCCCGGAACGGCCGCGGCCGATCGCCGCCATCGGGAGCGCTCCGGGGTGGCGGGGATTGCCGCGGCCGTTGGCGGCAGACCCCGCCGATGGCCACGGACCGACCACGACGTCCCCGTGCAACGTGGCCTTGCGCGGGGGCTGCCTTGTGCCCGAACCAGCCGACCTGGGTTGCCGACCTGCCAATAAGGGTCACTAAGCGAGGGCCGGAAACCGCCCCTGCGGGCGACGAGTCCCCTGCGTCGACACCTGTATCGCAACCTATTGGTTGTGATAAGTTGCATGGCAACCGAAGTGTTGCAATGGAGGTTGCGGTGTCCATCCCCGACAGCATCGAGCGTGTGCTCGAACTCGCCCATCCACCCGAGAAAGTATGGGCAGCATTGACCACCGCCGAAGGACTCGGCGGCTGGTTCGGCTCCCGCGCGGAAATCAACGACCTGCGCCCCGGTGGCGAGGCACGCGTGTGGTGGAACCAGCAGGACGGGCACACCCTCGCGATCCAGGTCGTCGAGCCGCCCCGCCGGTTCGCCTACACGTGGGCGATCGACGGACTGCCGACGGGTGACCCGCGCCGGACCCGGGTCGAGTTCACATTGGAGTCCACCGGCACGGGCACGCGGTTGACGGTGCGTGAGACCGGCTTCGCCCGGATGCCGGAGGACCTGGCCATCGCCTACGAGGACCACACCACGGGCTGGCGTACGGAGCTGACCGAGTTGGCCGAGTATCTCGATGCCGCGTCCTGACCCTGAGACCGATACCGAGTCAACCGCCCAGGCGGTCTTCACCGCACTGGCCGACCCGACGCGGCGCGGCATCCTCGCCGAACTCGCCGCGCGCGGCCCGGCGACGGCGACCGATCTGGCCGAGCGGCTCCCCATCTCACGCCAGGCGATCGCTAAACACCTCGCCCTGCTGTCCGATGCCGGGCTGGTCCGAGCGGAGACCGGGGAACGGCGCCGGATCCGCTTCCGGTTGCAGACCAGGCCGGTCGCCGTTGCCCAGTCGTTTCTCGCCGCGATGGCGCGCGACTGGGACGGACACCTGGGTGCACTGCGCGACCACCTCGACGACCACAGAAGGAATGGGACATGACCCCGACGTTTAGCGGCGGCCACAACATCGCCATGAAGCTGCCCAAGGCCCAGTTCGACCGCACCATCGCCTTCTATCGCGACATTTTGGGGATGGAGGTCACCGATGAGAGCAGCGAGGCCGTCGCGAACGGCGTTGCCCGGAGCGCATCAGTGCGGTTCGGTCCGGTCAAGCTGTGGTTCGACCGCGTCGATAACTACGCGCGAGCCGACCTGTGGCTGGAGCTGTTCACCGACGATGTCGGCCTCGCGACCCGACACCTGGCCGCGCACGGTATCGCGGTCCAAGACGAACTGGAACCGCTCCCCTCCGGCCTGGATGCCCACTGGATCAGCAGCCCGGTGGGCATCCCGCACATCGTCCGGCTCTCCGACGAGGTGCAGTAGGGGGTCGAGGAAGGAGCCCTTGCCCTAGGTGCCGTAGGCCATTACCGCTCCTCAGGCTGGAGCCTCTTCAACCGAAACCGGCCATCTGCGCTGCGGCGGGCGAGCACACTCATCACGTGCGAGGTTTAGGTAAATCGGACACCGGCACGGCGCCACCTCGCTCCTCCTCCGGCCGCCCCAGGCGTGCGAGACCCGTGCTCTGGAAGGGCTCACCACCGACCGGTGAGCGGCCGAAGGGCCACCGCCACCCCCGTCGTGATCCTCACCGGCCCCATCGGGACCCGACGTCTCCCGGGGCAGCGCGAAGGCGGGATATCCGATGGAGGAACGGCCCTGCGCGTGACAGGCTACGGCCATGACCTCCCAGCCCAGCGGCCTGCCGGACCACTCCTGGCTCGGCGCCCCGATCGACGCCCGCCCCCTCTTCGCCCCTGAGCACACCGCGCTGATGGCCACGCTGCGGGGGCTGGCACCCGCCGACTGGCGTGAGGAGGCGGTGCCGGGATGGACCGTGCGCGATCTCGCCGCGCACCTTCTCGGCGACTGCTACGGACGGCTCGCCCGCGGTCGCGACGGCCACCCGGAGGGGCCCTCCTTCGCCGCGGGCGAGACGCTGGAGGCGTTCATCCACCGCATCAACCAGGAATGGGTGGACGCCCACCGCCGGGTGAGCCCGGCCGCGCTCACGGACACCCTGGGGCTGATCGGCCAGCAGGTCGTCCGCTTCTTCGAGACGGCGGACCCGGACGCTCCGTCGACGGGGGTGTCCTGGGCCGGTGCCGACCCGGCGCCCCTGTGGCTGGACAGCGCCCGCGATCTCACCGAGTTCTGGACCCACCGCCAGCAGATCCGCCACGCCGCCGGCCAGGAGACCGACCCCGACCCCAGGTCCCTGGCGCTGGTCCTGGACACCTTCATGCGGGCCCTGCCCCACACCCTGCGCGAGGTCGACGCACCGGTGGGAACGCAGGTCCGGGTGAGCGTCGAAGGCCCGGCCGGCGGCCTCTGGACCGCCACGGCCACCGGGGACCGCTGGTCCCTGGCCGAGCCCGGCGTCCGGCACCCGGACTCGACCCTCCGCCTGGACGCCGAGACCGCCTGGCGGCTCTGCACCCGCGGCATCGAGCCGGGCACCGCCCTGGCCCGCGCCCGCGTCGAGGGCGACCCCCACCTGGCCGGGGCCGCCTGCCGGATCGTCTCCATCATCCACTGACGCCCCGGCCCCCGCCAGGAGGCGGTGATCCGATACCGGCAGGACCTGGCCCGCGCCGGTGACGGCCGCCCGTGGTCGATGCCCTCCCCACCGCCCCGGCCTCCCGACCCTCCTCGGCGGAGGCGGGAGGGAGGAGGCGCCGCGGTGTGGCGGCACGTGCCGACCTGTGTGCACACGGGGCGGCGCGCCCCGCCGGCCCTGACCCGCGAACTCTGTTTCGGCTACCGGGGCGGGCTGGAACACCGGTGTCGAACCGCGGCTCTTCCTGAGCACCTCGAATTCCCAGGACGCCGGCCGGGTCACCGAGACCGCCCTCCACGGCAAGGAAGACCGGCCTACCCTTGAGTGCGCGTCGCTGTTTTCCCGACCCGTTGCCCAGGACGTCTCCGCGCGGAGACGTCCGTGCTCGTCCAGGCGGACCCACACCTGTGGAGGCAGTTCCGTCGGCGCGGGCTCTCCCCCACTGCCCCCCTTGCTACCCGACAGGACCAAGCGCATGAAGAGGGACCCCCGTATCTCCTGGCGGCACGCACTCGCCGCACGGGCGCTCCAACTGACCTACCCCGCGATGAACCGCTTTCTGCTGCTCCCGCCGGAGGTGGAGTTCGCGACCAAGCCGATCGCCGCGCCTGCGACCGTGCGGATCCCGACCCGCCACGGCGATATCGGCGCCCTGGTCTTCAGCCCCACCTCCGAGGACATCGAGTCACAGCTCGCCGACGGTCGCAGCCCTCCGGTGCACATGCTGATCCACGGCGGGGGGTTCATCACCCGCTATCCGCTCGGTGAAGGCAACGTCGCGCGCTATCTCGCCTCCGAACTGGGCTGCTACGTCGTCATGCCCGATTACCGTGCCGCCCCCCAGGTCTGCCATCCGGTGGCCGAGCAGGAGTGCTACGACGCCTACCTCTGGGTCCGCGGCAGCGGCGCGGCCCACTGCTGGGACGGCAACCGGGTCTCCGTCGGCGGGCCCAGCGCCGGCGGGCACCTCTCCCTGGGCGTTGCCCTGACGGCCATCGAGCGCGAAGACCCCTCCCCGGCGGCCCTGTCCGTGGAGTTCGCCCCGGTCGACCTGACGCTGCCGAACGCGCAGCGGACGTCGCCCCGGTCACGGCCCGTCGTCGGAAAGGCGTTGATGGACCTCGTCATGAACACCTACTTCGCCGGAGCGGACACCAGCCTCCCGCTGGTCTCACCCGCACTGCACCCGGCACTCGACCGGCTTCCCCCGACCCTGGTCATCACCGCCGAGCACGACACCCTCAGGGACGAGGCGGACCGGTTCGCGGGCGCCCTCGAACGCGCGGGCGTCGAGGTCGTGCACCGCGTGTTCGAGGGCGTCGACCACGGATTCCTCTACCACCGGCCGGCCGGACCCGCCCGCGCCGCCATCTCCCTGATGGGCGAGCACCTGGGCTCGGCCTTCCGACGTCCCCGCTGATCGAAGGAGCGGACCGGGTCGGGGTCGCGGGACCGGCGCGTGCGGTCAAGCTGTTGCACCCGCACCTGAGGGCAGGTCCCCGCCACGACGCGGGGCCCGGCTCGACACCGGATCCATCAGCCGATCCACTGTCCCCGCACCTCCGGCGACCGCCGCCCGACGACCCTGTCCGCGAGTGCGGCACCACGCGAGGAGGGTGTCCCGGGGTGTGTCCGGCATCGGCCACGACGAGCCGAACACGAGCCCGTGCGGCAGACTCAGCCGACCGTCGGGGCCGGCGGCGCGACCGCCTCACGCAGTTCGTCGGCGGTCTGGGCGACGAGCTCGGAGAGGGTCGCGTCCGGGTCGGCCAGCCAGCGGGACGTTGCGCGCCGGGCGACCGCTATCGCCACGTCGATGATGAAGCGTGCTTTGCCGGGCTCGACGCCGCGGTGTTCGAGCGCCCGCACCAGCGCGTCGGCGATGTCGGCGAGCTTGATCAGATCGCGCTCGGCAAGCGCCGGGCTGGCGGCGATCACCCTGACGCGGCGCAGCAGGAACTCGCGCGGGCGGAAGATCTCGTCGGCGGTCCCCAGAGCGGTCAGCAGCGCCTCGATCGGCGTGAGGCCCGGGTCGGCCGCTTCGACCTGGGCGACGAGATGGGTCTGGAGTTCGTCGCCGGCGAAGAGGACTTCCCGTTTGTCGGGGAAATAGCGGTAGAAGGAGCGCTCGGTCAGGCCGGCGGTGCGCGCGATCTGTGCGACCGAGGTGCGCTCGAAACCTTGCGCCTCGAACAGCTCGAGCGCCGCGCGCTTGAGCCGGCCCTGTGCGTCTGGCTCCCATCTCGGCATGCCCACCAGGATATGACAGCAGAGGCTGTCGTCGTGACACTAAGATCGATGACAACAGATGCTGTCATCACATAGGAGATCGTCATGAAGGCTCTTCAGTTCGACCGGTTCGGATCCCCGGACGTGATCGCGCTCCGCGACGTCCCGCAGCCGGAGCCGGGACCCGGCCAGATCCGGATCGCCGTGCGGGCGTGCGGCCTGGCACCGGCCGACTGGCACCTCGTCGACGGTCTCCTCGCCGACCATCTGCCGCCACTGCCGCGAGGGCTCGGCCTCGAGATCGCGGGCACCGTCGACGCGCTCGGTGAGGGCGTCACCGGCGTCCGGATCGGCGACCGCGTGTTCGGCCCGGCCACCTTCCACGGCCCGACGGCCGGCGCCGCCGAGTACGCGCTGATGCCGGCCTGGGCACGCATCCCCGAAGGCGTCACTGCCGAGCAGGCCGCCGCGCTGCCGATGGCGGCCGAGACGGCGTGGCGCGCGCTCGACGACCTCGGCGTCCAGGCGGGTGAGCTGCTGCTCGTCCACGGCGCGGGCACTACCGTGGGTGAGGCGGCGGTGCGCTTCGCGCTGCACCGGGGTATCCGGGTGATCGCCACCGCCGGGCCGACCCGGGCTGCCGCCCTGGAAGAGATCGGCGCCCAGGTGACCGCCTACGGCGAGGGCATGGCCGAACGCGTCAGCGCACTGACCGGAGGCCCCGTCGACCGCGCCCTGGACACGGCGCCGACCGGCGGTCGGATCGACCGTGCCGACCAGCCCAGCCCGGCCGGCGGCTCACTACCGACCTTGATCGAGCTGACCGGGGATCCCGACCGTGTCCTCACCGTCTCGGACTTCGCCGCCGCGGCCGAGCTGGGCGTCCGGATCACCACCGAGATCCGTTATGACCAGATGGACGAGTTCGCCCGGCTCGCCGGCGAAGGCATCTTGGTCGTACCGGTCGCCCGCACCTACACGCTCGACCAGATCCAGAAAGCGGCCGAACTCAGCCAGTCCCGCCGACCCGGCGGCAAGCTCATACTCGTCCTGTGAGCTGTGAGCGCACCGTCAGCCTGGTAGACGGATCCGGAGGGCGAGTACTGACATCCCTGTGCTCGTCAACACGTGACCAAATCCTGTGGTAATCCTCCTCGACCCCCGTTTTGGTTGCTGCAGCGTCAAGTCCTCGATGGCGTGGGTGGGATGCGGTTCACGGCTGGGAGAGGTGGAGAACGGAGAAGGGGTACGCGCCGGCCGGGGCTCAGCGGCGGTGGAGCAGCCGGGTGGCGGCGGCCAGGAGCGGGGTGGTGAGGGTGGTGGCGGCCGCGCCGAGCACGGTGTCGGTGGCCAGGATCCAGCGGACGGTCATCATCCCCCGGGTGATGACCTCGCTGCCCCGCAGGCGCATGGCCGCCTCGAACCGGTCGACGGCCGCGGTGAGCGCGGCGGGGTCGGCTCCGGCCCCGCCAAGGTTCTCGACCAGGTCGGCCGCGTCGCGGACGGCGGCGCCGGCCCCCATTCCGGCGGTCGGCGGGGTGGCGTGGACCGCGTCCCCCAGCGCCGTGATCCGGCCGGCGGGCCACGGTGCGAGCTCCCGTGCCCGTGGTGACGCGGCGTTGAAGCGGAACGCGGCCACGGTGTGGGGGTCGGCCCGGTCGAGGACCTCGAGCACGTGCTCGCTCCAGCCCAGCTCGGCGAACCGGGCGATCAGCGCCGCCCGCAGTCCTTCGCCGTGCAGGCCGCGCAGGGCGTCGGTGGCGGAGGACTCGGGGAGCATGGCCCCCCAGATGTAGGTGGGGCCCGTGGTGAGCGCCATGCACAGTTCGGGCCTGTCCAAGGCGGCGTTGCCGACGGGGTCGAGGTAGCCCACGTAGAGTGCGGCGCCGTGGCCGCCGAGCGCCAGGCCCGATCGCGGTCCCAGCCGTTCCCGCTCGCTCCGGCTCAGCGAGGGCAGCGGTGTCCGGCCGGAGAAGCCGATGATGCCCGCCGGGGTGTTCGTGGGACCGCCGGCCAGGTGCCGGGCCACCAGGGAGTGGGTGCCGTCCGCTCCGACCAGCAGGTCGCCGGTGGCGGGTGCGGCGTCGGCGAACTCCACGCGCGGCGTCCCGTGGTCGTCGTGGCCGACCCCGGTCGCCGTCCGGCCCAGGTGCAGGTCGTCGCCGACCGCTTCGGCGAGCAGTGTGCGCAGGGTGATGCGGTCGATGTCCACACTCGGGTCGGCGCCGAGGTCCGGGCCGTGTCCCAGCAGTCGGCCGCGCCGGTCCCAGAACGCGTCGCGGTCGCGCAGCCGCAGCGCGGAGGACGACGCCAGCAGCCGCTCGAAGACCTCCGGCGGGAGCAGCTCCCGCAGCGCCGTCTGGGCCCGCTGGTCGAGTGTGATGTGGTATCCGCCCGTGGCCGCGACGTCGGTGTCGCGGTCGAACACCGCCACCTCGATCCCGCGGCGGCGCAGCCCGGCCCCCAACGCGAGTCCACCGATTCCGCCACCGACAACGACGACACGCACCATGTTCCCGCTCCTTCTCCGTTCCGGGATCGTCCCGGTCATGCAGGAGGATGGGGCATGTAGTGGCCACCGAATGTCCACCACTGCCCATAATGGGGTGGTGGCGGATACTTCACGGCGGGCGCTGCGGCTGCTCTCCCTGCTCATGGCTCGGCGCCAGTGGCCGCTGGGCGAGCTCGCGTCCCGGCTCGGCGTCAGCGAACGCACGGCACGGCGAGACATCGAGACCCTGCGCGGGCTCGACTACCCGATCACCACCGTCCGCGGGCCCGACGGGGGGTACCGGCTCGGCTCCGGGCACACCCTCCCCCCGCTGCTGTTCGACGACGATCAGGCGCTCGCGGTCTCGGTGGCCCTGCAGACCGCCCCGAGCACGGTGTTCGGCCTGGCCGAGGACGCGGCCAGGGCGCTGGACACGCTCACCCAGGTGATGCCGGCCCGCGTGCGGGCGTCCATGGAGGCCTTGCACCTGACCAGGTTGCAGAACTACTGGGAGTTCCCCACTCCGCCCGTCGCCCCGGACGCGCTCACCGCGGTCGGCGGGGCGGTACGCCACCGGCACGTGCTCACCGTCCAGACCCTGCGCGCCGACGGGACACGGGCCCTGCCCGGGGACGGGGACTTCGTACCCGCCCGGCGCGTGGAGCCGCATCACCTGGTGGTGTGGGCCGCACGCTGGTACCTGGTCGCCTACGACCTCGCGGAGGAGGCCTGGCGCATCCACCGTGTGGACCGGCTGGTCCCCCGCCCGACGACGCAGCCCTTCACCGACCGCGCCCTCCCCGGGGGCGACGTCGCCCGGTTCGTCATGACCAGCCACGACCGGGGCGACGTCCCCACCGCCTGGCCGTGCATGGGAACCGCGCGCCTCGACCTGCCCGCCCACGTCGTCGCCCGCTGGGCGCCCGGCGGGTCGGTCATCGAGCACCTGGACGCCGACCACTGCCGGCTCACGCTCGGAGCGTGGTCGTGGGCGGGCGTCGCCGGGATCCTCTCCACCTTCGACACCGGGATCACCGAGGTGACCCCTGAGGAGCTGGTCGGCGCCTGCCACCGCCTCGCCGAACGGTGGTCCGCCGCCACGGGGCCGACCGCGTAGAGGCGGGCCGGGGCGGCGTCTGTCGGTCCCGGCCTGGAGAAACGGGGCCACCACGCACCACCCGACGCGAGGCCCTCTGTGACGCGACCCTCTCTGCCCCTCCGCCGGACCGGCGACGGCCCGCGTGTGCCCGGCACGCTGCTGGTCCGTACCGATCGCGCTGGGATCATGGTGGTCAACCTGGAGCTCGCCAACATGGACATCAGTTCCTTCATGGACCACGAGACCTGCAAGGCCCTCCCCTGGCGTTCGTCTCGTGTGGGCTCTTGCTCCGCCGGTCTAATACCTGTGCCGGGGCCATCGTCCAGGTGGTGAATTGCCGTCAGGGGAAGTGCAGGTCGACGACGGCGTCGTCTGCCCCGAGAACCACTGTTTCCACCTCGGTCCCCGTTCCGTCCTTCGTCCCGTGGACGTCCCAGCTGCCCCGGTGCAGGACGAGTCGGTAGCTTCCGTCGTCGACGGTGCGTGAACCCCTCTCGTGCGAGAACACGGGCGGGTCCTCGTTCGACGACCATTGGATGTTCACACCTTCGACCGGCTGACCCGAGGAGTCGTACACCGTGCCTGTGATGGCCGTCATCCCGGTTTCCCCAGGACTTCGACCGGGGTCGTCATTGCTGACCATTGTCCAGGGAAGAGCGCACGAAGAGGCCAGGAGAACCGTGGATACAACGCCTGATCCCCGCAGGCGGATACTGGCCATCCACGCCACCCTCTTTCTCGAAAGAAGCCGGGTCCGGACCACGGAAGCAAACCGGCTCCGGTTACGGCACCGGCCCGTGTTATGGCTTCCGCCATCGGGCAGGTCTGCTGCCACGGGCCCGAGGCGGTACCGCTCCGGAGCGGTCCGGGCAGCCCGGTTCATCATCCCCTGCCCGCGTTCCCGACGGCCGGGCCGGGGTACTCCGCCGGCCCGTGTCCCCCGGAAGAGCTACACGCAGGTGTCCACCCCATGGTGACGACTTCGCCCCGCCCCGGTCAGTAGCGTTCTCACCAGTCGCGGCTCCCCTGCCGCACCGATGTCATGAAAGACCCCCATGAGACTTCTCTGGCAGCTCCTGGCCGTCGCCGCGGTCGCCTTCCTCGGCGGACAGGCAGCCTTCGCGGTCCAGGACAACCCCTGGCTCACCCTGGCCCTGGGCCTCCTCACCGTCGTGATCTCGGTGTTCGTCTACCGGTGGGTGGTGCGCCGCACCGAGAAGCGCGAGGTGACCGAGCTGGCCTGGAAGGGCGCCACCGCCGCCACCAGCTGGGGCACCCTCCTCGGGGTCGGCCTGTTCGCCCTGGTCATCGCCAACATCACGTTCCTCGGCGGCTACCAGGTCCACGGTCTGGGCTCCCCGATGAGCGCCCTGGGCCTGGTCGGCTTCATGGGCGCCGCCGCGGTGACCGAGGAGCTGATGTGGCGCGGTGTGCTGTTCCGCATCATCGAGGAGCGCGCCGGCACCTGGATCTCCCTCGGACTGACCGGCCTGGCCTTCGGCCTCGTGCACATGGCCAACCCGCACGCCACCCTGTGGGGCGCCATCGCCATCGCCATCGAGGCCGGCGGCATGCTCACCGCCGCCTACATCGCCACCCGCAGCCTGTGGCTGCCCATCGGCCTGCACTTCGGCTGGAACATCGCCGGGTCCGCCCTCTTCGGCACCGAGGTCTCGGGCAACGGCACACCCCCGGGGCTGCTGGACGCCACCATGTCCGGCCACACCCTGATCACCGGCGGCGGGTTCGGCCCCGAGGGCAGCATCTACTCCGTGGTGTTCTGCGTCATCGCCACCGTGGTGTTCATGTGGATCGCCCGCCGCCGCGGCCGGATCGTCCCCGTCCGCCGGCGTGACGCGCGGCCCGCCACCACCGCCGCACCTCCCCGGTGACCTCGCTCCAGCGGCTCTCCCACCTGTGGCGGCGGCTCGACGTCTCCCTCCAGGACCTGCCCCTGGCCCTGCTGATCCTCTCCGTCTCCCTCGTCCCGTCGACGCACGGCTACGGGACCGATTTCGGCGGCGTGGCGGACCGCCCCTTCGACGCCCTGGGACTGCTCGCGGCAGCCCTGCAGTGCCTGCCCCTGGCCGTGCGGCGCCGGTGGCCGGCCCTGTCCCTGGCCGTGGTGGCCTGCGGCTTCGCCCTCGACCAGCTGAGCGGCTACCACCTGGTCGCGGGCACCGCGTTGCCCATCGCAGTGTTGAGCGCCGGCGCCCACCTCCACCGGCACCGGCCCACCGCCGTGGTGGTGGGCTCGGCCGCCTACGTGGTGCTGGCGGTCGCGGTGGCCCAGGTCGGCGCGGGTGAGTCCTTTCCCTCCTACCTGGTCTTCTACGCGACGCTGGCCTTCTCCTGGGGGACCGGGGCGTGGCTGCGGTCCACCAGGGCCGCCGAGGCCGAACGCCGCCGCTTCGTCGCCGAGGCCACCCGCACCGCCGAACGCACCCGCATCGCCCGCGAGCTTCACGACGTCGTGACCCACCACGTGACCGCGATGGTCGTGCAGGCCGAGGCGGCCCGCTACCTGACGGCCGCGCCCGAGCGGCTGGACGAGACCCTGACCGCGGTCACCGACACCGGTCGGCGGGCCATCACCGACATGCGCCACCTGCTCGACGTCCTCGACCCCGACCACTCCGCCCCTGTCCCCGGGTCCGACGAAGGGCTGCTGTCCGTGGTGGAGCGCACCCGCAGGGCCGGGCAGCCGGTGGAGTTCACCGAGGAGGGCGCCCCGGCCGCCTCGCGCGGCAGCGCCGACCTCGTCGCGCACCGTGTCGTGCAGGAGTCCCTGACCAACGCCCTCAAGTACGCGCACGGCAGCCCCACCACCGTCCGCGTGCGCCACCGCCCCGAGGAGATCACCGTGAACGTCACCACCGACCGCTCCGGGGCTTCCGGCGTCCCGCCCGGGGGCGGCGGGCGCGGCCTGGTCGGCCTGCGCGAACGCGTCGAGGTCCTGGGCGGCGAGTTCACCGCGGGGCCGCGCGAGGACGGGGGGTTCACCGTGGACGCGCGCATCCCCGCCCGCGCCCCGGCGGGCGGCCGGGCATGAGCGTGCCGATCCGGGTCCTGGTCTGCGACGACCAGGTGCTGATCCGCACCGGGCTGGTCACCATCATCGACGCCCAGCCCGACCTGGAGACCGTCGGCGAGTGCGGGGACGGCAGGGCCGCGGTCGAACTCGCCGAACGGCTGCGCCCCGACGTCGTGGTGATGGACGTGCGCATGCCCGTGCTCGACGGCATCGGGGCCACGCGGCGCCTGGCCGGAGCAGGGGTGGAACACCCCGTCAAGGTCCTCGTGGTCACGACGTTCAACCTCGACGAGTACGTCTACGAGGCGCTGCGCGCGGGCGCCAGCGGGTTCCTGCTCAAGGACGCGCCCCCGGCCCAGCTGCTGCACGGGATCCGGACCGTGGCCACCGGGGCGGCGCTGCTGGACCCCGACGTCACCCGCCGGCTGGTCGGCAGGTTCGCCACCCGGATCCGGCCCTCCCGGGCCGAGCCGGCCGATGTGCCGCTGACCCCGCGCGAGCTGGAGGTCCTGCGCCTGATCGCCGACGGGCTGTCCAACGGTGAGATCGCCGCGGCCCTGTTCATCAGCCAGGAGACGGTGAAGACGTTCGTCTCGCGGATCCTGGCCAAGCTCGGCCTGCGCGACCGGGTCCAGGCGGTGGTCTACGCCTACCGGCACGGGCTGGTCACCTGAGCCGGCGTCGGGCTCCGGCGCACGGGCAGGGCGGGTGCGGGCGGAGGTTCCCGGCCCCCGGCAGGCCCGGGCCGGGGCCGCCCCGGCCCGGCCGGCTTCTTCCCGGGCGGCGGAGATCCGCGACCGGCGGCCGGTCCGGGCGGGCGAGCTCAGCGTGTCGCCGCCGGCTCGGGGCGGGACGCGGCCGCGCCTTTCCGACACGACCTGCCCACCCTGGGCGGGGGTTCAATCCGCGAACGCGGCCACGTACGACGCCACGCACGGCTCCGGGGTGGCCGGTGAGGTGACGACGTGGCCGTCGACGGTCACCGGCGGGTCGAGCGGCACCTGGAGCAGCCGCTCGGAGCGGGCCCCGTCGAACTGCTCGGCCGGCATCAGCGTCCAGCCCCCGGGGTCCCGGCCCACCTCGAACAGCACGTTGAGCACGTCCCCGGCAGGCGGCCGCAGCGGGGCCACGGGCAGGGCGGCGAGGATCGCGTCGTGCATCGGCGGGTCACCGGCGCGGGCGGGAACCCGCAGGCCGTGCGGATCGAGGTCGTGCAGGCTGACCGCGGGCTTGCGGGCGGCGGGGTGCTCACGCGCGAGCACTGCGTGCAGCGGCTCGGACCAGGCGCGCACGACCGTCATCGCCGCGGAGGTGAACGCTCCCCGCACCAGTGCGAGGTCCAGCTCGCCGTCGCGGACGGCGTCGAGTCGCGCGGCCACCGGCAGGTCGACCAGTTTCGGCTCGGCGGGGCGTTCGCCCTCGCCGAGTCGGCCCAGCGCCCGGTCGAGCCGCCGGGTGACGCAGGACGCGACCCCGATCCGCAGGACGGCCGCCGGTTCTGCGGCGACCACCCGCACGCGGGCCGCCGCGGCGAGGGTCCTACGGGCCTCGGCGAGCACCCGTTCGCCCGCCGGGGTGAGCCGTACCCGGCGTGAGGTGCGGTCGAGCAGGCCCGCTCCGAGCTCGCGTTCGAGCCGGGCGACCTGCTGGCTCACCGCCGGCTGCACGATGCCCAGCCGTTGCGCCGCACGCCCGAAGTGCAGCTCCTCGGCGACGGTCACGAAGTACTGCAGCGCCCTCAGTTCCATCTGCCTGATCTATCACACGATGTGATCGCTGCCGGGCGTTTGTGGTCATTGTTCGCGTAGCCCGCTCCCGCTGTGATGGGTACGAGCCCGCCGGAGCGGTCCTCCTGTCCGCTGGAGGCCGCGACGCGCGGGAGACGCGAACGGAGAACAGAGTGAGCACCACAACCCTCGGCGTCATCGGCACCGGCATGGTCGGCCTCGGGGCCGCCCGCCGCGCCGTCGACGCCGGCCTGAACGTCGTCCTGAGCAACTCACGCGGCCCCGAGACGCTGGCCGGTACCGTCGCGGAGCTCGGCCGGCGGGCCCGCGCGGCCGCCCCGGCCGAAGCGGCGAGCGCCGGTGACCTGGTCATCGCCTCCGTGCCGCTGGCCGCCCACGAGCGGCTGCCCCGGGCGGAGCTCGCCGGCAAGACCGTGATCGACCCGATGAACTACGCGCCGCATCCCGGCTTCGCAGTGCCGGAACTCGACAGCGACGAGCTGACCTCCAGCGAACTGGTGCAGCGCCACCTCGCGGATGCCCGGGTGGTGAAGGCGTTGCACAACATCGGCCCCAAGCAGTTGTTGGAGCTGTTCCGCCCGGCCGGGGCCCCCGACCGCACCGCGGTGCCGCTTTCCGGCGACGCCCCGGACGCCAAGGAGGAGGTGGCCGACCTGCTGGACGTCCTGGGCTTCGACGCGGTGGACCTCGGCACACTGGCCGACAGCTGGCGCAGCGAACCCAACACCCCGTTGTACGCCCTCCCGTACGTGGGACGACCGCCGTCCGGCCTCACTCCCGGGGAATTCGTGGCCTGGGTCCAGCAGGCGCCCGGTGTGCCCGTGTCCGCCGCCCGGATCGAGGAGCTCGCCGACACAGTGCGGGGGCCCGCGGGTTTCCGGATGTCCTAGCGGGTGATCCGCCCCGGCGACGCGGCCGGGCGTCCGCCCGCCCTCTCCGCGGCTCCCCTGCGGGCGCTACGGCAGGGGGCGGGCCCGGCTGCCGCAGCGTCCCGGCCGCCGCGCGCCGCGCCCGCCGGGAGAGCGACGTTCCGACCGACTCGGCCGGATTCGCACCCTTGGTAACGTACGTGCCATGCGAACGCCAGCTCCCCCTCGCGGCCCCCTCGTCGGCCGGCGGCACGAGAGCGACCGCATCGAGGAGCTGACCGGGTCCGCACGGGCGGGCCGGGGCGGAGCACTGGTCCTGCGCGGCGAGGCGGGCATCGGCAAGAGCGCCCTGCTGGACCACGCCCGCGACGCCGCCTCCGGGTTCCGGGTCGTCCACGTGTCCGGGTCCCAGTACGAGGCGGAACTGCCGTTCGCCGCCCTGCACCAGCTGTGCCTGCCGGTGCTGGGACACCTCGACCAGCTGCCCGCCCAGCACCGCGAGCCCCTCCTGGCCGCGTTCGGGACGGCGACGGGAACCCCGGACGTGTTCCGTGTCGGACTGGCGGCCCTGGGGCTGCTGGCGGCCGCGGCGCGGGAGCGCCCGCTGCTGTGCCTGGTCGAGGACGCCCAGTGGCTGGACTCGGCCTCGACCAGGGTCCTGGCCTTCCTCGCGCGCCGGGTCGCCGCCGAGCCGGTCGCCCTGGTGTTCGGGGTGCGGCTGCCCTGCCCGGCCGGGGAGCTGGACGACCTGCCGGGCCTGACCGTCGAGGGGCTGGCCGACGCCGACGCGCGGACGCTGCTCGCGTCGCTGAGCCACGAGGTGCTGGACGAGCAGGTCCGGGAGCGGATCGTGGCCGAGGCGCGCGGGAACCCCCTGGCACTGCTCGCCCTGCCCAGGGCCGGCGGTTTCGCGCCGCCGGACGCGTCCTCGGTGACGACCCGTGTCGAGCTGGGCTTCCGGGAGGCGCTGGCCGGCCTGTCCGCCGGGGCGCGGCGGCTGCTGACGGTCGCGAGCGCCGACCCGACGGGCGACCCCGGGCTGCTGTGGCCGGCCGCGCAGCGGCTGGGCATCGACCTGCCGACCGCCGGCGCCGCCGCCTCCGCCACCGGGCTCGTGGAGTTCGGCACCCGCATCCGCTTCTACCACCCGCTGGCCCGGACGGCGGTCTACCGGTCGGCGGAGGCGGACGAGCGCCGGCTGGCCCACCGCACGCTCGCCGAGGTCACCGACCCGGTCGTCGACCCGGACCGGCGCGCCTGGCACCGCGCCCAGGCGAGCGCGGGACCCGACGACGGCGTCGCCGACGAGCTGGAGCGCTCGGCGTCGCGCGCCGAGGCCCGTGGCGGGGCCGTGGCCGCCGCGGCGTTCCTCGAACGTGCGGCGGAGCTGACGCTGGACGCCGACCGGCGGGTCGGACGGACCCTCGCGGCGGCGCGGGCCGCGCTCTCCACAGGCGACGCCGACCGGGCCGCGCGACTGCTCACGGCCGTGGACGGCTCGGGCCCGGACGAGCTCCGGAACGCCGAGGCCGACCTGCTGCGGGGGCAGATCGCCTTCGTGCGCCCGGGCGACGGCGACGGCCCGGTGTTCATGCTGCGCGCCGCGCGCCGGCTCGCGCCCCTGGACCCCGCCCGGTCCCGTGAGAGCTACCTGGAGGCGCTGGAGATGGGCCTGCTCGTCGGCCGGGCGAGCGGTGTGATGGACACGGTTCTGGCCGCGGCGCAGGACTCCGCGCCGCCCCCGCACGGGCCCGACGCCCTGGACGCGCTGACCGTGCTGGCCGCCCAGGGGCACCGCGCGGCGGTCCCCCTCGTCCGCGAGGCCCTCGACGGAGCCGGCGGGGCGCTGTGGACCCGGCACCCGGCGCTCGCGGTCACGCTGGCGGCCGAGCTGTGGGACCCGCACACCCACGCGACGATCATCGAGTGGCTGATGAAGAACGGCCGCGAGTCGGGGTCGCCGCTCGTGCTGCGCCTCGGTCTGGCGCAGGCGGCCTCCGGCGCCGCGCTGGCGGGCGACCTGGACCGGGCGATGGCCGCGATCGCCGAGGAGGAGGCGATCGCCGACGCGACCGGCGCCCCCTCGATCACCTACCACCGGTTGCAGCTGGCGGCGATGCGCGGCCGCCGCGAGGAGGCGTTCGCTCTGTTCGGGACCGCCACGGCAGCGGCGGCGACGCAGGGCGTGGGGCAGCTGGTCGCCAACGTCCACTGGGCCGGGGCGGTGCTGCACAACGGCCTGGCCGACTACCGGGCCGCGCTGGCCGAGGCCCGGCGGGCCGTCGCCCACGGGGACCTCTTCATCGCCGGGTTCTCCCTGCCCGAGCTGGTGGAGGCCGCCGTGCGGTGCGGCGAGCGCGAAGCGGCGGCCGAGGCGCTGGCGTCGCTGACCGAACGGACCCGGGCGAGCGGGACGGCGACGGGCCTGGGCGTGGCGGCCTACGTCCGGGGACTGGTGAGCGGCGCCGAGGACGACTACCGGGAGGCCGTCGAACTCCTCGCGGACAGTCCGCTGCTCCCCTACCGGGCCAGGGCCCACCTCCTGTACGGGGAGTGGCTGCGGCGCGAGGGGCGCCGCCGGGACTGCCGTCCGCACCTGCGCACGGCGCACGCGCTGCTCTCCGGCGCGGGGCTGGAGGCGTTCGCCCGGCGGGCCGCCGACGAGCTGCGGGCCACGGGAGAGACGGCCCGCAGCCGCTCCGGGCACACCCGCGACCGGCTCACGATGCAGGAGCTCCACATCGCCCGCCTGGTCGCCACCGGCGCGACGTCCAACGAGGTGGCGGCCCGGCTGTTCATCAGCCCGCGCACCGTCGACGCCCATCTGCGCAACATCTTCCGCAAGCTGGGGCTCACCTCCCGCCGACAGCTCAAGGACCTGCCCGACCTGTCCCCGTCCGCGTAGGGCCGGTTCCTCCGCGCGGGGCGGAGAAGGCGTCTCACAGGCGGGGCATCGTCACCACCCCGAGGAAGACGGCGACGTCGGTGCCCGCCTCGAACGTGTGGTCCGCGGTGTTCCCGATCCGCGCCGATCCCCCTGCGTCGACGCGCAGGTCCGACGAGCCGGACCGGACGAGGAGCTGGCCCTGGAGGACGTGGGCCATGGTCTCGGGTGCGCCCGCGGCGGGAGAGACGTGGTAGCGGTCGCCCCCGACCAGATGCCACTTCCACATCTCGACGAACACCTGGCTCGTCTGGACCGCCTGCAGGAGGCTCGCCCAACTCCCGTTCGGCGTCGACCACACCTCGACCCCCTCGGGCGGGCCCTCCCCCAGCACGCCGGCGAGCGCCGGGAACGTCGTGCCCAGCGCGGAGGCGATCCTGTCGACCGTCGCGATGCTCGGGTTGGCCTGGCCCAGTTCGATCTGCGTGAGCATCCGCCGGCTCACACCGCTGAGTTCGGCGAGCTTCACCACGCTCAGGTCCTTGCCCTGCCGTACCGCACGGATGCGGTTGCCCAGGAGGACGACCACCTCGGGTCGGATCTGCTCGGTCATGCGCTCCTCAGCCGGTGTCTCGGGACGGATCCAAGGTGAGCACTATAATGCTCACGCGTGCTTGTTCGGTTGCCGGGCCGGCCCGTCCGCCGTGTGCACAGACGAAGCTGAGAGGCGCGAATGACCCGCAAGCACGTGACTCCCCCGCCCCGGAAGACGGGTACGCCGCAGGCCAGGGCCAGAATCCTACGGTGGCAGCTCGCCTACGGCACCCTCGGCGTGCCGCAGGCCGCCGCGCCCATCGCCTTCGGCCTGGTGGCACTCCCCCTCACCGGCTCGGTCGAGTCCGGCGCCACGATGGTCTTCGCCATGACCACGGCCCAGGTCCTGGGCGCCGTCCCCGTCTCGCGCCTGGGCAGGCGGTTCAACAGTGTGCACTACCTTCGGGCCCTGATCGCCGTGCGCACGATCGCCCTCGCCGCGGTCACCGTGCTGGCGGCCGTGGGGGCCCCGTTCGCGTTCCTCGTCGCCGCGGTCGTCGCCGCGGGCCTGGTCAACGGAGCCGCCTACGGCTACCAGCGGCTCCTCCTCAACCACCTGGTCTCTCCGGGAGGGCTGCCCCGGGCACTGGGCGTGGCCGCGACGCTCAACGAGATCAACTTCGTGCTGTCCCCCGTGCTCGCGTCCCTGCTCGGCGCGGTCTCGCCCGTCGGGGCGATGGCGGCGATCACCGTGCTCGGGGTGGGGCCCATGCTCCTGCTTCCCCCGATTCCGCAGGCGCGCGGACCGGAGGACGGCCGGCCCGGCGGCACGGGCGGGCGGGTCCCCGCCGAGGTGCTCCTCTGGCTGTTCTGCGCGGCCGCGGGGGCGCAGCGGTCGCGGCCGTCGAGGTCGGTGCCGTGTCGTTCGCCCTCTCCTTCGGGCTCGCCCCGGGCTGGGCGTTCCTGTTCGCCTCGGTCCTGTGCGTCGGCGCCGTGACCGGCGGCGTCTGGGTCAGCCTCCGCAACCGCGTGCCGGAGCGCTGGAAGGTCGCCTTCTTCCTCGTGATGAGCACCGCGGCCTCCGGCGTGATCCTCGCCGGAGGGCACATCGCCCCGACTCTCGCGGGAGCGGCGGTCCTGGGGTTCTTCCTGCCGCTCCTGGGGACGTTCTACTCGCTGGTCGTCGACGAACTCGCACCGCCCGGACGCCGTGCGGAGATGTTCGCCCTCCTGCGCACGGCGAACTCGCTCGGCGTCATCGCCACCAGCGGCCTGCTCGCCCTCCAGGGGTTGCCGACCGCGCTCCTCGGCAGTGCGGCGCTCCTGCTGCTCGCGTCGTGCCTGGCCGCGCTCCACGCCGTCCTGGTCCGCCGTGGACGCCGGCCCCAGCCCCTGACGCACGTCGACGGCCGCGAGGATGCCATCGCCTGAGGTCGCGGGGACACCGACGGACACGGGCCGCCGGGCTTTCGGCCGACCGGCTCCGCGCCGGGGGCCGGTTGTCGCCGGCCGCGGGGATGACAGGGCCTGCGGCCACGCAGGTGTCGGTGTGCTCGCGGGTCGGAGCATCATTCCGTCGACGGTCACCAGAGCCGGAGGAGGGCAGCGGCGCCGCGTCGGCCCGCGCCCTGTTTCTCCGGGGCTCCGGGGCCCCGGGAGAACCGTCTACGTAGGTATCGCCGACGCGAGGGCGCCCCGTTCCGCGGGATGTTCGTCCCATGGAACGTCGCACAGCTCTCAAGGTCCTCGGTATCGGCATCGGCGGGGCGTTCGCCCTCGCCGGGGGCGGCCTCGGCGTCTACTACGCCGCCGCGAAGCGGGACACCGCCGGGAGGATCGGCTTCGACTCGGCGCTGGCCGTCCCTCCCCTGGCCGGGTCCGCGCCCGGCGAGGCGGGGTCCCGGGTGTTCACGCTCGGTCTCCGGTCGGGCGAGACGGCGTTCAAGGAGGGGGCGGCCACCCGCACCTGGGGCGTGAACGGCGCCTACCTCGGCCCCACGGTCCGCGCCCGCCGCGGCGAGGAGGTCGCGTTCGCGGTGCGCAACGAACTGGACCAGGAGACCTCGCTCCACTGGCACGGCATGCACCTGCCCGCGGCCATGGACGGCGGACCGCACCAGACCGTCGCCCCCGGCGGTACGTGGGAGCCGCGGTGGAGGATCGACCAGCAGGCGGCGACGCTCTGGTACCACCCCCACGTGCACGGGGCGACCGGAGACCACACGTACCGGGGCCTGACCGGGCTGTTCATCGTCGACGACGACGCGACCGACGCGCTGAACCTGCCCTCGGAGTACGGCGTCGACGACATCCCGATGATCGTCCAGGACCGCGCGTTCGACCGGGACAACCAGTTCGAGGAGAGGATCCCGCTGGCGGGCTCGCTGGGCGTGATCGGTGACGAGATCCTCGTCAACGGCACGCTGGGCCCGTACTTCGACGTCACGACCGGGCTCGTGCGGCTGCGACTGCTCAACGGGTCCAACGCCCGCCTGTACAACTTCGGTTTCTCGGACGACCGGGCCTTCTCGCTCGTGGCCACCGACGGCGGCCTGCTCGCCGAGCCGTGGGAGACCGACCGCCTGCACCTGTCGCCGGGTGAACGGGCGGAGATCGTCGTGGCCTTCGAGCCCGGCGAGACCGTCGACCTGCGCTCCTACCCCTCACCGGAGTACGGCGGGGCGTCGGGGAGGCTCGACGGCTTCGCGGACCTGCTCGACATCTGCCGGTTCAGGGCCGCCGACACCCTGTCCGACGACACCGAGGTCCCCGCGGTGCTCGGCGCAGCGCCGGACCTGGCCGCCGAGGCGGTGGCGCAGGAGCGCTCCTTCGTGCTCGCCTCGGACCGGATCAACGACCGCTCGATGGCGATGGACCGCATCGACTTCGGCGTCCGCGAGGGCACCGTGGAGGTGTGGGAGGTGACCAACGACAACGGCTACCTGCACAACTTCCACGTCCACGACGTCCAGTTCCAGGTCCTGACGGTCGACGGCGAGACCCCGCCGCCCCACCTGCGGGGCTGGAAGGACACGGTCATGGTGGCCCAGGGCAGGCACTACCGGCTCGCGATGCGCTTCGGCGGCCACACCGACCCGAACATGCCGTACATGTACCACTGCCACCTGCTGCAGCACGAGGACGACGGGATGATGGGCCAGTTCGTCGTGCTGGGCGAGGGCGAGGAGGTCGGCGCGGTGCCGGCTGCGCACGACCACGCCTGAGGGGCGCGCTGCGCGATGGCCGCCGTCGGGGCGGCCGGCCCGTCGCCGGAGGGGCGCCCGCGGAACCGTACGCGCACGCGCCGACGCCCGAGGCGTGCGGCACCCGCACACGGTCCGGTTCTCCCGAAGCCGCGGTGAGCCGCACAGCAGTCCGGTGGGTCGCCGCACCCGACCCCGTGGCCGCGCCGCGGGCGGGTGTCGGCGGACGGCGGTAGCGGTGATTCCTTTTCAGGTCGGGTTTTCGGAATTCCGTGTGCTGACAACCCATCGAGGCTTTGTCGCAGCGAATAACGGAATTCCCTGCGGCGGAGCCCCTGCCGTGATCATCGCGACCCGTGGCGGGCGATTCCGCCCGCCGAAGCACCGGCGCCGGACGCATGCCCCCAGGCCGGCCGCGCCGGGCCGTCCGGCCGTCCCTCGCCCCTCACAGCGCCGTCCGCCGGAGGGACACAGGGCTCGTCGCGCCGCGAGTCGCTCTGACACAGATCGTCAACTGATTGATTCTCCCGGGGCTGGCCGCCACCCCGGTCCTGCGTAGGATTTCAAGAAGTCGGCAGTACGTTATTTGCGTATTTGACCCACTGCCGCGCCGAGCGTTCCGTTTTATCGACGACAGAAGGAAGCACACACTATGCGCGCCCTCGTGGTCGCTCACGGCGAGGCCGGTCCCATCCGGTTCGCCGATGTCGATGAGCCCGTACCGTCCACCGGTGAGGCGCTGGTGGAGATACGGCACATCGGCCTCAACTTCGGAGAGCTGAATTACGTGCACCAGTGGCCGGCCGGCGCCGTGCACGGTCACGACGCGGCCGGCGTCGTGGTGCGCGCCGCATCCGACGGCTCGGGGCCGCCCGAAGGTACGCGCGTCGCGCTGGGAATGACCCCCCACGCGTGGGCGGAGCGTGTGGCGGTCGACCCGGCCTCGCTCGGCGCCGTTCCCGAGGGGGTGGACCTGGCCGACGCCGCCGCGCTGGGGATCGCCGGAGTCACCGCGTTCCGGGTGCTGCGCAAGCGCTCCCTGCTGGCGCGCAACGTCCTGGTCACCGGCGCCAGCGGGGGCGTGGGGCACTTCGCCGTCCAGCTGGCGGCGCTGGCGGGCGCCCGGGTGACGGCACTCGTCGGTTCGCCGGACCGGGCCGCCGGACTGCGCGAACTCGGCGCCGACGAGGTCCTGACCGACCTGGCCGAGACCGGGGACCGGTTCGACCTCGTCCTGGACACGGTCGGCGGGCCGCTGGTGGCCCGGGCGTGGAACTCGCTCGCCGAGGGCGGCACCATCCACGTGGTCGGTTACTCCTCGGGGCAGGAGACCACGTTCCCGCCAGGGGCCCTGTTCGGCTTCGGTGAACCCCGCAGCATCGCCACCTACGGCGACATGACACCGACCAGCGGGGAGCTGACGGACTTGCTGGACCTCATGGCCGCCGGGAGGCTCTCGGCGCCGGTCGGCCTGCGGGGCGACTGGCGGGACGTGGACGAGGCCGTCCAGGCGCTGTTCGCGCGGAAGGTGCACGGAAAGGTCGTTCTCGATGTGACCTGAAGCCGTGAACGAAGGAACGTGCGCCGTCGCCCGTCGGCGGGCGGTCCGCGGCGCGGACGAGAATGGACCCATGGACGTGTTGGCGGAGGTCTTGCGTGTCTCGGGTTCGCGTGGGGCACTCGGGGTCATGGTGAAGGCCGGAGGAACCTGGGGCCTGTGGCTGGACGCCTCTCCGGGAGCGACACTGCACGTGGTCTCTCGCGGCACGGTGTGGCTGCACGCCTCAGGCGAGAAACCTCTTCGGGTGCAGGCCGGAGACGCCGTCCTGGTGCCGCCGGGCACCGCGCACGGGATAGCCGGCGGCGCCGGCGTGACCATGGGTTCCTGCGACCGTGAGGCGGCGGCCCGGTCTTTCGGCGACGGCCGGGCCCTGCGGCTGGGCTCGGAGCCGGCACAGGCGGAGGTGATCGTCCTGCACTATGAGCAGGACCCGGAGGTGAGCACACCGGTGCTCACCTCCCTGGCCCGGCCGATGCACGTCACAGCCCGCCAGAACACGCAGTTCGGGAGGACCGCCGAACTTCTCGCCGAGGAGCTCGCACAGCCGCAGATCGGCACCGACGCCGCCGTCAACAGCATCGTCGACCTCCTGCTCGTCCAGTTCGTACGCGCCTGGCTGGAGCGCCATCCGGAGGCGCGGTCCGGCTCATGGCTGGGAGCGATGCGTGATCCGGTCGTGCGCGACGCCCTGGCACGCGTCCACGCCCAACCGGAACGCCCCTGGACCACGGAGGCCCTGGCCGTCGCGACGAGCGTCTCCCGGGCGACGCTGTCCAGGCGTTTCCGGTCCGCCCTCGGACAGACGCCGGGCGCGTACGTGACGCAGTGGCGCATCGACCTGGCGTCCGTCCGGCTCCGCGACACCGACGAGCCGGTCGAGTCGATCTCCGGCGCGGTCGGCTACGCCTCGCCGCACGCCTTCAGCCGTGCCTTCAGACGCGCCCGGGGCACGGCCCCCGGGGAGTACCGTTCCCGGTTTCGCCGGTGATCGCGGGCAGGAGGTCACCGGCGACACCTGCGCACGGGTGCGGTCCGGCCGTCCCCGGGCCGGGGCCCGGACGGACACGCCCTACCCCGGGGGCGCCGGCGACAGCGCCGGAGGCGTGCGCACGCCGAACTCGCGGCGCAACGCCGACCTGGCGGCCAGGTGGCCCCCCATGCCGTGCACACCGGGTCCGGGCGGGGCGGACGCCGAGCACAGGTAGACGCCGCGCAGAGGGGTGCGGTGCGGGTCCCAGCGGGGCACGGGCCGCAGCAGCGTCTGCCTGAGGGTCATCGCACCGGAGGCGATGTCGCCGCCCACGTAGTTGGGGTTGTACCGCTCCAGGTCGGCCGCGCTCCGGGAGCTCCGCGCCACCACGGTGTCGGCGAACCCGGGCGCGTACCGCTCGATGCGGGCGGTCACGAGCTCGGCGGGGTCGGCGGGGTCCCCGTGGGGCACGTGCGCGTAGGCCCACACCGGCCGGTGCCCCCCGGCGCCCACGCGCCCGGGGTCGGCCGCGGCCGGGTCCACGACCAGGACGAACGGCGCCTCCCCCGGCCTGCCCCGGGCCACCAGGGACTCCTGCCGGAACACGGTCCCCTGGCGGCCCCCGAGGTGGACCGTCCCCGCCGCCCCCACCTCCGGGTTCGCCCAGGGGATCGGCTCCGAGGTGAGGAAGTCGACCTTGGCGGCCCCGGGGCCGTACCGGAAGGCGCGCAGGCCCGCGCGGTAGGCGCCGGGCAGCAGCGGGCCCGCGATCCTCAGGAACTCCTTCGGGGACAGGTCCAGGAACACGGCCCGCGCGCCTCGGACCTGCCTGAGGTCGTCGATCCGCTGCCCGGTGGCGAGGGTTCCGCCGTGGGCCCGGACGTCGGCCGCCATCGCCTCGGCGATCCGCGCGCTCCCGCCGCGCGGGACCGGCCAGCCGGAGCCGTGGGCGAGATGGCCCAGCAGGAGGGCGACCGCGGCCGAGGAGGGCGTGGGCATGCGGCCGACCACGTGGGCGCCCACCCCGGCGAGCAGCGCCGCGGCCTCCGGCCCCGCGAAGGCGTGCCGGGCCAACGGGGTGCCGTGGCGCAGCATGCCCAGCCCCAGCAGCAGCGGGGCGCGCAGGTCGGCGGGGAGGCTGCGCTGCCGGCCCAGCGCGAAGTCCACCACCGCGCGGCTGTGCTCCAGCAGCGGTCCCATCAGCGCCCGCCAGGCTCGCCCGTCACGGCCCAGGCCCGCGCAGGTGGCGTCGAGGTCGTGGTGGGCCAGCGCCGCCCGGCCGCCCTCCAACGGGTGCGCGTAGCTGATCCGCGGCGTGAGCAGCTCCACCCCCCGGGCCGCCAGGTCGAACTCGCGGAAGAACGCGGACGCCGCCGCCATCGGGTGCACTGCCGAGCAGATGTCGTGCACCACGTCGTCACGGAACAGCGGCGAGGTGCGCAGGCCGCCGCCGATGTCCTCCGCCGCCTCGTACACGGTCACGGACAGGCCCGCCCGGGCCATGGTGACCGCTGCGGCCAGGCCGTTGGGCCCGCTCCCCACCACGGCGACGTCCTCGCTCATGCCTTCCCCTTCCACACCCCGGCGGCCTTCAGGCGCCGGGTTCGTAGACGTAGGGCCGGGTCCAGGTCACCGGCTCGAAGCCGCGCCTGCGCAGCGTGGGCTCCGAGGTCGGCAGGGCGTCGACCAGGACGTGGGTGCGCCCCCGCTCCCTTGCCTCCCTCAGCCTGCTGCCGACCAGCGCGGTGAACAGGCCCCGCTTGCGGTGCTCGGGCCGGGTGCGCCCGCCCGCCAGCTCGGCGTAGGGGCCGCCCGGCCGCAGGTGGATCCGGCCGCAGGCCGCGGGGCGGCCGTCCTCGTAGGCGATGTGGACGCTCATCGCCTCCGGTGCCCTCCGCAGACCCTCGGCGAGCCTGCGCCGCTCCTGCTCCACGTCGCGCCGGCCGAGGGCGGCGGCGATCCCGGCGTAGTCGTCCAGGCCCCGCTCGTCCACGACGCGCCGGATGTCGCGCCCCTGCGGGTCGAAGGCCGCCGGGTCGGCCCCCTCGACCGCCAGCGCCAGCACGCTCTCCCGGTCGTCGGGCTCGAAACCCGCGGCGGTGAGCCGCTCGCCCAGGTCGGCGGGGGTGTCGTGGCCGTAGACCTTCCACTCCAGGGTGTAGGGCGTCCGGCGCGCGAGGTCGACCTCCTCCCGGATGACCCCGTCGAGTTCCCCGGGGGCGCAGCGCGCGTAGACGATCCGGCGCTCGGAACCGTCCGCCGCGTGCTCGCGGACGACGCCTCCCCGGCCGGTGCTGTCCCCCGAGGCCCGGCGCTCGCCGTCGAGCCCCGCCAACAGGTCGTGGTCACTCATACGGGGTTTCCTCACGGTCCAGGATCCGGGCCACCGGCCGGTTGCCGGCCATGGCGTCGAGAATAGGGCAGAGGCCTTCCGGCAGGCCCCGGGCGCGCTCCGCGCGGAAGATCTCGCTGTTGCAGGTCAGGGCGAGCTCCGGTTTCCCGTCGGAGCGTACGAAGGCGAACAACAGGTCGGCCTCCTTCGGGCGCCGCGGCAGCTCCCGGGCCGCGAAGGAGACGCCGCCTGCGCTCGGCGCCTGCGCTCGGTCGGGCCGGTCCAGGGCCACCATGACGTCGAACAGCGGACTGCGGTCGGTGCCGCGGTCCCCAACGGTCCACGGCCACCGGCCCGGGGGGACGACTCGTCTAGGCTCGACCGGGTGAGCCACGACACCGCAGCAGAGCGGCAGTTCCACGCGCGCCTGCCCGCCACCCGGGGCGCGGCGGGCGCGCTCATCCTCTCCCCCGGCGGACAGGTGCTGCTGGTGGAGCGCGCCTACAAGCCCGACCGGCCATGGGGCCTCCCCGGCGGCATCGTCGAACACGGCGAGTCCCCGCTGGCCGCGTGCCGCCGCGAACTGGCCGAGGAACTCGGCGTCCGGGCCACCGTGACGCACCTGGCCGCCGTCGACTGGGTCCCGTCCTCCGGGGAACGCACCGCCGCCCTCCAGTGGCTGTTCACCGCCCACCTGCCCGAGGGCGCCGAACTGCGCCTTCCCCCGGACGAGCTGTCGGGCTGGGCGTGGGTGGAACCCGGACGCCTCGGCGACCTGCTGCCCGCCCACGTGGCCCGCCGCGCCACCGCGGCCCTGGCCGCCCGGGCGTCCGGCACCACCGTCTACCTCGAGCACGGCCACCACGCGCTGGAGGAGGACCGTTGACCGCGCCCGGCACCGACCGCGCCGCCGCGGTGGCCGCGGCCTTCACCGACATCGCCGAGCGCCGCGCCGGCGGCGGGTACGCGCCCGTCCACGCGGCCATGGCCACCGCCTGCGCCACCGACCCCTGCGCCCTGGACCTGGCCTCCCGGGCCGCCGACGGCCAGAACCCGCCCTCCCTGCTGCTGGGCGCGGTGCAGTACCTGCTCGCCCGCCGAGACCCCGGCCACGCGCTGGCCCGCTTCTACCCCACCCTCACCGGGCGGCCGGCCCCCGACCCGCAGGTCGACGACCCGTGGCCCGACCTGCGGGCGTTCCTCACCCGGCACCGCGACCGGATCGCGGAGATCGTCACCACCCGCCTGGTCCAGACCCACGAGGTCGGCCGGTGCTCCTACCTCTACCCGGCCCTGACCGCCGTCCGCCGCCACGCCGGCGCGCCGCTCGCCGCGATCGAGATCGGCCCCTCCGCCGGGCTCACCCTGGTCCCGGACCGCTACGCCTACTCCTACGGAGACGGGACCACCGCCGGCGCACCCGACTCCCCCCTCCTCCTGAGGAGCGAACTGCGCGGGCCCCACCGCCCCCCGCTCGACCGCGGCCCCGAGATCGCCTGGCGTGCCGGGATCGACCTCAACCCCCTCAACCTGGCCGACGCCGAGGACCGCGCCTGGCTGCGGTCCCTCGTCTGGCCGGACCACCCCGACCGCGCGGCCCGTCTGGACACCGCGTTCGCCGCCGCCCGTACCGGGGAACTCCCGACCCTCCACCGGGGCACCGCCTCCCAGCACCTGCCCGCCCTCCTCGAACAGGCTCCCGTGGACGCGGTGGTGTGCGTCTACCACACCGCCGTCACCGCGCACTTCACGTCCCGGGCGCGCGCCGAGCACCGGGACCTGCTGCGCAGGCTCTCGGAGCGCAGGCGCATCCTGTGGCTGCGCGCCGAACCCGTCGAGGAGCCGCGACTGCGGTTCACCGACCTGGACGGCGGCCTGGCCCGCACCGAGGTCGTGTTGGGCGGCTACCACCCGCACGGCGCCTGGCTGGAATGGCACCACCGGGGGTGAAGGCCGCCGGCCGGCAGTGGGCGCCTTTCGGGCAGCGGCCCTGCCGGGAAGACCGTGGCGACTGAAGTGTCCCCGGATCACACCCGAAGTCCCCGACAGGGCGAAGTGACGACAACTGAGCAGGGGCGGCATTCTCGGGGATAGGATCCCCCGTGTGACTGAGACCTCGATTCGCACCAGGTTCGCGCCTTCCCCGACCGGTATGTTCCATGTGGGCAATGCCCGGTCACTGCTGCTGAACTGGGTGGTCGCGCGACAATCCGGCGGCACCATGGTGCTGCGGATCGAGGACACCGACGCCGCCCGCTCCCGCCCCGAATGGACCGAGGGCATTCTGGCGGCGATGGCGTGGATGGGCGTGGACGCCACCCAGTACGAGGGTCCCTACTCCCAGACCGATTACGCGGACAAGCACACCGAGGCCGCCCAGCGCCTGTTGAAGGAAGGGCTGGCCTACTACTGCGACTGCGCCCGCGAGCAGGTCCAGGCCCGGCGGGACAACCCCAACCTGGGCTACGACGGGTTCTGCCGCGACCTCGGTCTGGAGACCGGGCCCGGGCGGGCGCTGCGTTTCCGCATCCCCGAGGGCGGACCGGCCGTGGTCGAGGACCGGATCCGAGGCCGGGTGGAGTTCCCGCACGAGGCCCTGGAGGACTTCGTCATCGCCCGCGGTGACGGCACCGCCCTGTTCGTCCTGGCGAACGTGGTGGACGACGTCGAGATGGGCATCACGCACGTCATTCGGGGCGAGGAGCACCTGTCCAACGCTCCCAAGCAGCAGTTGCTGTGGGAGGCGCTGGGACACACCCCGCCGGTATGGGCGCACGCCCCGGTGCTGGTGAACGACAAGCGCCAGAAGCTGTCCAAGCGGCGTGACAAGGTCGCCATGGAGTCCTACCAGGCCGAGGGCTACCTCCCCGAGGCCATGGTCAACTACCTGATGCTGCTGGGATGGGCTCCCGGCGAGGACCGCGAGATCATGCCGATCGAGGAGATGATTCCGCTCTTCGACCTGGCCGACGTCAATTCCTCCCCTGCGTTCTTCGACGAGAAGAAGCTGCGGGCCTTCAACGGCGACTACATCCGCGCCCTGGAGGCAGACGAGTTCGCCGAACGGTGCGCCCCCTACCTTGAAGGCGAGGGAGTGCCCTGGCGCGCGGAGGACTTCGACCCGGACGTGTTCGCCGTTATCGCCCCGTTGGCGCAGAGCCGCCTGACGGTGCTCAGCGAGATCGTGCCGAACGTGGACTTCCTGTTCCTGGACACCCCGGTCTTCGACGAGAAGAGCTGGTCCAAGGCCATGAAGCCCGGGATCGGCGCGGAGATGCTCACCGCGTCGATCGCGGCCTTCTCCGACAAGAGCCTGACCTGGGACGCTGAAACCCTCAAGGGAGCCCTTGAGCAGGCCGGGGCCGCCCAAGGGCTCAAGCTCGGCAAGGCTCAGGCGCCTGTACGGGTGGCGGTGACCGGTCGCACGGTCGGGCTCCCGCTGTTCGAGTCACTGGAATTGCTGGGCCGCGAGCGCACACTGGAGCGCCTGCGCGCGGCGCTGGAGCGGCTCAACGCCTGACGGGCCGAGGCCAGCCGCGAGTCCATCAGTTCCTGAGGTAGAACCTCAAGGAGTTCTGAAGCTGCGGGCCCGTCCCGTTGCCCGGTGAGCACCCAGCGGACCGGATGCGGAGGCGGGCCCTTCGCCATGTCGCGTGACCATGCGTCCAGCCACCACCATGCCTCCTCCGCCTGGTCGGGAGGCGGTTCATGGTTGATCTCGATGTCGGTGAGTGCCCGGCACAGCCGGACCTGTTGGGACAGCGGCCGCGGGTAGCACCGGGTGATCCACGCGGTGACGCGCGGGGATGTCCCCGGACAGCGGTCATCCAGTTCCTGTTTGGCCACCTCTGGAGTGAGGGTGACGGACACCTTCCGGTCCAAAGACCGTAGACGTCGTTCGTCCAGAAGGCTGTCCCCGTGCCGGGGAAGAACCGTTCGGACCTGGCCCACCAGGGCGGAGAAGCTGACCGGCAGTGCAGCTGGTTGCAGTTGGCCCAGGTACGGCTCAGCGAGGAAGCACCGCAGCGTCGAGGGTCTGACTCCCTGTTCGAGCAGGCCTGAGATGCGAGGTACTACAGACCCCGGCTCCAGCAGTTTGGGCAGGAACAGGTGCGCCGGAGGGCACCTTCCCTCGTTTAGGGCCCAGTACAGGCGGACCTGGACGGGCATGGCGTCGCGTTTGTCGGTGCCTCGCACGATCAGGGTCGTGCGCTGTTCGATGTCGTCCACGACTGTGGCCAGATGCCACAGGGCCCGCCCGTCACCGCGCATGAGCGGAACCGTCTCCTGCGCCGGGCAGAGGGCCGTGGTCGTGTTCACGGCCACCGAGGTGGTCAAGGCCTTGGGGCAGACGCCTTGTCCGGCCATGAGCTGATCCACGGCCGCCACATCGAGGCAGGGAAGTCCTCGGCGCGTCACCAGGAGACCTTGGATATCCAGCCGCTGTAAGGCCTGCTGGTACCGGTCGCCTCTCTGGCTCTGGCGGAAGACCCGCTGTTCTTCCTCGACCGGTATCTGAGCCACCTGCGTGAGCTCTCGGAGAAGCCGTGGTCGGTGTTCGTCGCGGCTGCGCAGGCTGTCGCTGTCGTCCCACCGGACCGCTACCCGTGTACGGACACCAAGATGCTGTGCGGCCCTGTGGGCCAAAAGCGCGGTGAGTAGATGGGTTCGAAGGACGCCGGCGCGGAAGGACGCGTGGTTGGGAGAGACGCCCAACCGTGTCCTGACACCCTCGGAGGAAGCCGTGATGAGTGCAGGATGCGTGAACCAGGGTTGGAGGACGGCCACGGCTTATCCCCCGCCCAACACGCCGCACCACAGGGGCACCGTGGCGACCGTCGGATGCGGGTGTGCGTGGCCGAACCTGCTGCCCTCTCCGAACTCCTCGCCGTGGTCGGCGCAGACCACCACCAATGGGCGTCGTGTGCTCAGCCGTGAGAACAGGTCGCCCAAGCGGGTGTCGGCCCACTCCAGGGCGCGCCTCTGCATGTCCAGGAGTACTCCGATGTCTTCAGCGGTCAGGAGGTCATCGTCGGAAGCGTCTTGCTGGAAGTCGTGCAGCTGGTAGAGGCGTCGAAGAAGGCCCCTGTTCCGTTCGGTGAGAGGGCTGAACGGGGTCGTGTAGGGGATGTGCGTGCTGGAGCAGTTGACGAACAGGAAGAACCGTGCGGCCTTCAGACACAGGTCCGCAAGCGTCCGGGTGTGGGCCAACGGGAGGTCTTTGCCGCGCTCGGCGACACGGGCCTCTGGAGTGGCCGGGGCGCGGGAGGCCCGTCCGAAGTAGTGGAACTCCGGGAACAACCTCGGCAGGCCGTTGGCCGGATCCGAGGAGTCGAAGAAGGTGACGCCCCCAGCGCCCACCACCCGGTAGCCCTTCCCGCTGTAGTGCGCCATCAGCGTGGGCCCGTCGAAGGGAACGGCGGCATGGCGATTCGAGGGTCGGGCGACGGCCGAACGCCAGATCGACTCCACGCTGTTTTCGCCGAGTGTGAGGGGCCCTGAGACCGGCCGGGGCAGGAAGCCGTTGAACAAGGCAGCGTGGGCGGGGAGCGTGTAGGTTCCCGGGCTCTCGGCCTTCAGTAGTGGGCCGAGTTTCACCAGATTCGGGGTGTGCGCGCTCGCCGCGACGTCGTAGCGACACGAGTCCAGGGTGACCAGAACGACGCTGCGCTCGGCAAGGTCGATGTTCGCCATCGGCTCACACCTCCAGGACCAGCGACGGGTCGCGGAAGCGATCCATCGGGGACAGCGCGAGCAGGCGCTCGGAAAGCAGCGGAAGCTCGGCCAGAGTCGCGATGGTTAGCTCCTCGACGGCATCGCGTTCGAGACGGCTGTCACGCGGTGCCAGTCGAACGCCCACGAACGACGGGTCCTCCAGGCGATCGCCGTTGCGCGACACGAGCACGACCTCGTTGGGCACACCGAGCTTGGCGTGGATTCGGTCCGCCAGACGTGCAGCGGCCAGCGTGTACAGCTTGCCGGTGTGGTGCATGGGGTTCTTCCCGGCCAGGGCCTCCACTCCCGCACCGCCGCTGGCGGAGATGACACCGTTGGCCTTGTTGCCGCGCCCGACAAGCCCGCAATCGCCCTTACCCAGCGAGGTCCCAAAGGGTGCCAGGTAGGCGTTACGGCCGTGGTCCTTGGTGTTGACGCTCAACCGGGTCAGCCACGGTTGCCGCCGGACAATCGGATGCTCGTTGATGAAGGCGTCGAGGCGGCCATACGCCTCGGCTACCAGGGCCGTGTACTCACGGTGCGAGCCGACCGCCTCGGGGTGCACCGGAAGGCAAACCGTCACCTCCAACACGCTCCCCGACCGGACCAGCATCACCTTGACGTCGGAACCGAGGCCGTCGAGCCCGTCCTTGAAGGAGGAACCGTTGACGTGGTTCTCTACGTCGACTGCCAGAACGTCCAAGGGATCGGCAGGGGCGTAGGCGCTACAGAAGGCCGTGTCGTTGGCCAGCGCGCCGCCACCCGGAACACGGCACTCGTCGCCAGCGGAGGGACGGTAGAACGAGGAGAGGTGGTCCGCGCCTACGCCAGCGGTGTTCTCCACGAAGCTGCGCACGGAACGGACGATGTCCTCACTACCGGTCGCCTCGGCCAGGACGTCCTCGACCACCGCCCGAAACATGCCCTCGATCGGGATAGACCGGTCACCCACTGAGCGCGTCACCTTGCCGAACAGGTACGCGCTGATGGGCTTGTGAACCGTGTAGCGGCCGAAAACGATCTCAGCCTCTGCGCCGACCAGGGCGACCTTGTCCACCCAGTGGTTCGGAACCGCTCCGAACCGGTCGAGTCCGTGAAGTGAGTAGCGGCGGGAGAACTCCTCCGCGATGAGGTCAGCGAGCGAGTCGGGGTGGCCGATGCCCTTGCGTTCGACCACGTTGAACCCGGAGTCCGTGCTGGGAACGAGGACTTCGTGGCAGGTTATGTGCATTGACTGTCTCCTCTTTGATCGAGTCCGTTAACGAGCTTCAAGGGAATTTCAGATAAGAGGGATGGCCGGGCCTTCTCTGCGGCCAGGCGGGGTGTTAGGAAGTTAAGGCCACGTTCTCCGCGTAACCCGGAAAGAAATTCCGGGGTGTTCAGGAAGGGCTCTGATGCCGCCGAGCTCCCCTCAGCTCAGCCCCGGCCAGCGGGTCGCCTGGCACCGGCTCCGACGCGGCCTTTCTCAAGAGGTGCTGGCGGGTCTGGTCGGGAGAACGGCCGACTGGCTGGGCAAGGTCGAGAACGACCGGGCGCCCTTGGACCGACTTTCGGTGATCAGCTCACTGGCCGAGGCCCTCGGCGTTCCCCTCATCGCTCTGATCGGAGACCACTCGCACCATGGGCACCATGAGGAAACGGACGTGCATGTCGCACAGATCCGGTCAGTCTTGATGGACTACCGCCAGATCAGCCCGGTTTTCCCGTTCGCCGACAACAACGGTGAGCAACCGGACCTGCGCTTTCTTCGAAACGAGGCGGAAACAGTCATGGGCGCCTACCAAGCATCCGACTACAGCCGGGTGTTTCGTGGGCTCCCCGACCTCCTCGCTCAGGCGCAGACCGCGGTGCGTGTCTACGAAGGTGAGCAGAGGCGGCGGGCCGGAGCTCTGCTCGCCCTGGCTTGTCAGGCGTGCGCGATGATCCTCACCAAGGTCGGAGAACCAGATTTGGCTTGGATCGCGACGGAGCGAGGAATGAAGGCGGCCTTCGACTACGGCGATCTGCCCCTGCAGGGTTCCCTGATGCGTTCGGGGGTGCACTCCCTCCACTCACGCGGACAACATGAGACGGCTGTCGCGCTGACAGGGGAAGCCGCTTCGTACCTGCGGCGGGAGCAGGGCAGTCGTCCCACCAATACGCGACTGTTATCCGTCTACGGCACCCTGTTGTTGCCGGGAGCCGTGGCCGCAGCGCGCAACGGGGATCGTGCCAGCGCGATGGAGTACCTGAAGGAAGCCGAACGCGTTGCTTCCCGGCTCGGGCGAGACGCCAACCATCTGTGGACGGCGTTCGGGCCGACCAACGTGCTCCTGCACAGAGCGACCGTTGCCGCCAGCCTCGGAGATCCGCGTGCTGTCCTCGAACTGGGAGTTGGTGTCGATACCGCGGCCCTGCCACGGGAGAGGCGGGTACGTCATCTCTTCGACGTGGCCGGAGCGTTCGCGGACGTCAACCAGATTCCGTCAGCCGTTGAGCGCATGCTCGAGGCGGAGAGACTGGCCGTCTCCCATGTCCACCGGCACGTGATGAGCCATCAGATCGTGGTACGCATGATGCGAACCAAGGCGGGGAGGCGGGATCGGAGGCTGGCGGATCTGGCGCACCGGATGGGGATGTTCTGACGCGAAGGCCGTTATTGTCGGAGCATGGTCTCTGATCCCACAGAATCCTTCTCCCGCCCCCGGGTCGCCGCAGGTGCCCTGTTCTTCAATCACCTCGGTCAGGTGATGATGGTAGTTCCCTCCTACAAGGACTACCTGGATATCCCCGGCGGCTACATCGAGCACGGTGAGACACCGACCCAGGCCGCAGTGCGCGAGGTGAAGGAGGAACTGGGGATCGCTCCACCCATCGGACGGCTATTGGTCGTGGACTGGGCACCCAACCCCTCCGAAGGAGACAAGCAGCTGTTCATCTTCGACGGGGGAGTGCTGGGTCAGGGGTGGCTGGACCAGATCACCCTCGCTCCGGCCGAGCTGACCGGATACGAGTTCCACGACGTAGCCACGATCGAGGCGGCAACGATCCTTCGTCTCGCGCGCAGGATCACCCATGGCGCACGCGCACGCCAGGAGGGCACAACGGTCTACCTGGAGAACGGCGAGCCCGTCTTGTAGACGCATACTCACAGGGGAGGTGGGGCGCGTTGACGAAGCACTCCGTTCTTCCTGAGTGAAGTGCGCATGCGAGGACCGATGAAAACCGGGCGGGCCACCGCAACCGCGGAACCGGCCCGGCCTCCCCCGGGCCCAGGGCTCCGATGTGCGGTCATCGAGGTGGTCACCTCTGCCGACGCACTGTCCAGCGGCAGGAGATCCCACCAGCGCACGTGCCTTGTCCAGCGAGGCTTCGTCCCTTGTCGCGGGTCTTGGACCGCCACATCAGGTTCAGCACCTCGTATGGAGCGCTGAGGCGCTGGGTCGGGAAAGTTCGTGCTGAGGTTCTGGCACGCTTGTACGACCTCAACCGAGACAGAACAGCGATCCGTTCCCTCTGGAGCGCCACTTCGACGCGCGCACGGCCCGCCTGCTCGACGCCCTCATCGAGGGGGCGGGGATCCACCGGGCGCTGGACCCCGAACCCGCGGACCGCGAACTCACCCGCGAGGCCGTCGCGAAGATCACCGCGCCCCGACCCCGCACGCCCTGACCCGCTCAGGCCCCGTGCCGCGACCGGACACACCCGACAGGAGTACCGATGGGCTCGATGATGCGGCGCCCGACGATCATGGACATCGCCAGAGCGGCGGGGGTCTCCAAAGGAGCGGTGTCCTACGCCCTCAACGGCCGCCCCGGTGTCTCCGCGCAGACCCGCGAGCGCATCCTGGCCACCGCCCGCGACTTCGGCTGGTCGCCCAGCGGCCCGGCGCGCGCCCTGTCCTCGGGCGGCAGGACGGCCACCATCGGACTGGTGACACGCCGGGCGGGCCGCCTCTGGGGCAGCCACTCCTCCTTCGCGCTCCTGGTCGAGGGGGTCCAGCACACACTCGCCTCCACCGGGATGGACATGATCGTGCACTCCGATCCCGACGGGGAGGGCTCTCCGCGCCGCCGTTGGGAGACCCGGGGCCGTGTCGACGGTGTGCTCCTGGCCGAGGAGCGCATGGGACGGCCCCCCGCGTCTTCGCCCGCCGTGCCCGCCCTGGTCCTCGGAGCCGCGATGGAGGGGAACGGCACGCTGTCACTGCCGGTCGACGACCACCCCACGATGAACGAGGTCATGCACTACCTCGTCGCCCTGGGGCACACGAGCCTGGCCCACGTCGCGGGGCCGGCCGACCTCGCCCACGCGCACGCGCGGGCCAAGGCCTTCGAGCAGACCGCGCGCGACCTCGGCCACCGGGCCGTGGTCGTGCACACCGACGGCAGCGGGGAGCACAGCGCGCGTGCCACCCGGCGCCTCCTGGCCCTGCCCGAGAGCCCGACGGCCCTGGTGTACGACAACGACGTGATGGCGGTGGGCGGGCTGGCGGTGGCCGAGGAGATGGGCGTCGCGGTCCCCTCCGAGCTGTCCATCGTGGCCTGGGACGACTCGCTCCTGTGCCGTCTGGTGAGGCCGGCCCTGACGGCGGTCCGCCGCGACATCGTCGGATACGGCCGTCGTGCGGCGGCCCTGCTCATCGGGGCCGTCGAGGGCGCACCGGTGGCCGAGGAGATGCTCCCCGGCGGAGAGCTGGTGCCCCGGGAGAGCAGCGGGCCCCTCCGCCTCCCCCGGTGAGGGCCCCGGCACAGCGACATCACGTCGCGAGGCGTCGTGCAGTCCGACCCGCACTCGCCGCGCGGTGCCCTCCGGCCACGGGAGCGGGGCCGCGGGGCACCGCCGCGGGCCTCAGGCGGGCACGGGGCGCACCAGGACGTCGTAGGTCTCCGTGACCCGCTCCAGGTCCGTCCCGAGTCCGCGCGCCCACGCGTCCAACTCCTCCTGGGCCGCCCGTCCGTCCCGGTCGTCATCGACCAGCACCTCGAGCTCCAGGAACACCCCGGCTCCCCGCACGTCGTCGAGGCACACCGCGATCGGACCGGACCGGCCCGTCCGACGGCTCTTGACGATCCGCACGCTCGGCACGTAGCCCAGCGCGGTCAGGACACCGTGCATCCCGTCCCGGTCGGCGACGGCCGTCTCGTGCTCCACGCACTCCATCGCGTTCGCCAGCGGGGTCTTGGCCGTCACGATGTGCACGCCGTCCTCGGTGCGCAGGCGGGCGAAGGTGAAGCCGCGCTTGCCCTGCCCCGGATCCCAGCCGGGGGGCGCGTAGGCCGTGTCGTCCTGGTGTACCGGCTCCCCCATGGTCACCCCGGCCTCCCGGAGCGCGGTCAGGACCGCCTCCGGGTCGTGCACCCGGTACTTCGCCTCGATCTCCCGCATCCTCGGCCTCTCCTCGCAGCGCTGTCGGGGCGAGCGTAGTGAAGGCTCACGACGGCGTCCGGGGTTCGGCCCGTCCAGCGCCGGAATGCGAACACACGTCCCTTTCGGGGCGTCCCCGGAACTGCTGCTCAGGATGTCTTTCCCGTCGACCGGAAGTCCCCGAGGATTCCCGGGACCCTCTCTCCTGGGTTCTCGATCAGCGAGCGGCGGGTTCGCCGCTCAGGGGTCCTCGTACCCGGGCCCGCCGCTCGCCTCGTTCCGGCGCTCCTCGCCGCAGCCCGGGCGCGAGGTCCGCCCCGGACACGCCGGGGAGCTCAGCCCTTCAGACCGTAGAAGTGCACCGGGGAGTTCGGCCGGAAGCCGATGCGGGGGTACACGGGCGCCCCCGCCTCGGTCGCGTGCAGGGTCGCGCGGGTCAGGCCGGTGGCCCGCCCGCCCTCGTGCAGCGCCTTGCGCGTGACCGCCTCGCCGTAGCCCCTGCGCTGCCAGTCCGGGTGCGTGGCGACGAGCGCCACGAACAGGCGGCCCTCCGCCTCCACCGTCGCGGCGCACGTCACGGGGACGCCGTCGCGCAGGCCGAGGTAGGCGTACACCCCCTGTTTCCACAGCGCGGACCCGAGGAGCCCGTCGCGGCCGTCCTCCAGCGGGAACCCGTACGCGCGCGAGTTGAGGTCCGCGTACTCCCGGAGCCGCTCCTCGGTGGTCACGCGCACGAAGACCAGGTCGGGGTGGGACGGCTCGGCGACGGGAAGGAGGTCCCCGGCCATGCCGGTGCCGGAGAAGGCGAACTCCAGGCCGGCCCTCTCCGCGGTCGCCCGCACCCCCTCCCGCGCGTCCTCGCCGAGGAGGTCCTCGAACAGCCACAGGAACCCCGGACGGGCCTTGGAGCGCATGATCTCCGCCGCCCCGGTCAGACGCTCCTCGACGAGCGCCGCGTCCGCGCCGACGTCGGTCAGCGTGACGCAGTTCCAGAACGCGAACCGGCAGTCGGCCCAGCGGACGGCGATGCCGGGCAGGTCCCGGACGTCGGCGTCCGCGTCGCGGTCGAGCACCATGGTGCGCCAGGCCGCGGCGAGCTGCCGCATCGATTCGATCGACTCCGTGCGATCAGTCATCGGAACCCTTCGAGCGGTGGGGAGGGGGGAGCCCGTCCGGCCGGGCGTGGGGCGCCGCCCCGGCCCGTGGCCGCGTGCGTGCTCCGGCTCCACGATCCCCGACCGTCCCCCGGTTACCGGCCGGTTCGTCCGATCTGTGACCTGGAGGCGGGCACGGATCGGTATCGGAACGGATGAGCGCGAGTGTGGAGGGGAAAGGAGACCGGGGGACGACCGTGGCCCGTCCCCTCCTCCGAAAGCTCCTCGTCCCACGGAAACGACGACTACTGAGCCCCGTTTCCCGCACAGGGGCGGAACACGGTCCGGCCGGGCCCTGCGTCGGCCCCGCACCCCGTCCACCGGGCGCCGGAGTCCGGCCGCGCACGGAGGGGGTTCCTGGCCAGGTCCCGTGTCGAGGCACGCCGAACGCACGTGGCCGACGGGGTGATGGCCGCGAAAACCCTTGTGTGGCAGGGTTTCCCCGACGGCGAAGAAGATGCGCGAACGAGAAGGACGACCGTGTCCCCGGATCGTCCGCCGAGCCGGAAGGCACTCCCATGACGAACACCCCCCGCGTCCCCCTGGACACGACCGTCCCCCACTCCGCACGGGTGATGAACTACTGGCTGGGCGGCAAGGACCACTACCCGGTGGACCGCGCCCTCGGGGAGCAGGTCGAACAGGCCTCTCCCGAGATCGTCGAGCTCATGCGCGCCGACCGCCGGTTCCTCGCCCGCGCGGTCGCCCACCTGGCCCGGGAGGAGGGCGTCCGGCAGTTCCTGGACATCGGCTCCGGCCTGCCCACCGCGAACAACACCCACGAGGTCGCCCAGGCCATCGCCCCCGGGGCCAGGATCGTCTACGCCGACAACGACCCCCTGGTGCTCGCGCACGCCCGTGCGCTGCTGACCAGCACCGAGGAGGGAGCCACCGCCTACCTCGACGCCGACCTGCTCGACCCGGAGGCGCTGCTGGCCCGGGCACGCGAGCACCTGGACTTCACCCGGCCGATCGGACTGGTCCTCATGGGCGTGCTCGGCCACTTCCCCGCCGACGGGCGGACCTACGCCGTGGCCCGCGCCTACGTGAACGCCCTGCCGGCGGGCAGCTTCCTCGCCCTGTGCGACAGCACCGACACCAGCCGGCAGATCGTGGAGGCGGCCAGGGCCTGGAACGAGAACGCCGCCCAGCCCATCCACCTGCGCACCCCGGAGCAGATCGGCGCCTTCTTCGAGGGCCTGGAGCTGCTGGAGCCCGGCGTGGTCTCCGTCCCGTTCTGGCGGCCCGGGACGACCGGGGCGGGCGCTGCCGGGGAGATCGCGCAGTACGGCGGCGTCGCCCGCAAGCCCTGAGCCCGGGCACGGTCCCCCGCCCCCGCGCGTCCGGGCTCCCCGCTCGGACGCGCCCCTCCCCCGACGCACGACCGCGGTGCCCCGGTGTACCGCCAGCACGCGTTCGTCGTCCCTCCGACCGTGTCCACCGCCGCGGCGACGGCACCGTCCCGGCCGTCGCGTTCCAGCAGCGCG
The DNA here is from genome assembly GCF_053616335.1 of Nocardiopsis sp. NPDC055824. NCBI lineage: Bacteria > Bacillati > Actinomycetota > Actinomycetes > Streptosporangiales > Nocardiopsidaceae > Nocardiopsis > Nocardiopsis sp. NPDC055824. Next base: position 19,927 of record NZ_JBSHDN010000008.1, on the reverse strand, counting down.
TGCCGGCTCGGGCCCCGAGTGGTCCGGGCCGCCTCAGGCGGGCAACCGCTCGCGAACCCCGTCCAGTTCCACGAGTTCCCGGCGGAGCCGAGCGGCGTCCTCCTCCGCCTGGCGCGCCTTGTTCCGCCATCCCCGGGTGGACCGGTACTTCTTCCTCATCCTGTCCGACGGCGGGGGGTGCAGCATCTTGTGGGAGTCGGCGGCGATCATCACCAGGGCGTAACCGAGCAGGAAGAAGACCGACCAGAGCAACGCCGTCAGCGCCATTCCCGTGACCGCGTCCACCGCCCGGTCGTCGCTGAAGTAGAGCGGGAGGGCGAACAGGCACGCCGCACCCGCCGCGATCAGGCGGGCCCACGTGTGCTGCGTGTTCCGACGCCTGAGCGCCAGTGCGAACGCCTCCCGCCGTTCGATCCTCTCGCTCAGCTTCCGGTGCCGGGAGTCGAGTCGGGCGAGGAGTTCGCGGAGCACACGGACCACCAGCCCGTGGCACGCCCACACCGGCTGCGGGGTCCCGGTCGGCGGCTCGGGCGGCAGGTGCCGCCGCAGCGACGGGTCCAGGGCGTCGCGGTCCCGCCCGACCGCGCGCCGCCACTCGTCCGGGGCCAGGACGGCCCGGAGGAACAGGCCGCCGTCCGCCCTGCGGTCGAACGCCGTCCGGGACCGGGGCTCGGCCGGGGACAGCACGGCGGCGTAGCGCTCGCTCTCCCGGAGGTAGAGGGCCAGCGCGGACCGCGCCGCCCTGATCATGCGCCGGTACTCGTCGCACCCCTGCCCGGGGCGGCACGGGTGGCCGGGTTCCCGGCAGTCGTACCCGGCCGCCGCCTCGGCCGCGTTCAGGGGCAGGTCGACGTCGTCGCCCAACGGGTCCGCCCGTCCGGCGGCCGTCGCCCGCGCTCCGGACAGTCCCACGTCGGTCCCCCGGTACCTCGGCGGCAGGTCCAATCGGACCCGGGCGACGAACCGCAGGACCGCCAGCTCGACGTCCACCGGCTGTCGGCGGAGCAGGTCCGGGTCGATCCCGGTGTCCCCCGGGTGCTCCGCGATCCACGCGGCCAGGTCGGCCCGTTCGTCCGGGTCCCCGAACAGCTCGCACGCGGCGTCCGTGTCCGCGTGGAAGGCCGCGGCCAAGCCGCCGAGCGAGCGGTACCACCCGCCGGCGAACCCGTACGGGCGTCCGGGCCGCACCCCGGGGCCCGGAAGCTCCTCCGTCAGCTTCAGGGTCTCCCGCAGTGTCGGGACGCCGCGGATGTCCTCCGTCGGCAGCGTCCCGGCCGCCCCGGTCGCCGCGGTCCTGCCCGAGACCAGCGCGGTCTCGACGTCCGTGTCGTCCGCGCCGAGTCCCAGCAGGGAGTTGAGCACCTGGTGGGCGGTCGGTCGCCGGTCGGGCTCCCTGTCCAGGCACCGGACGACGAGTCCGCGCAGTTCCTCCGGGACTGCCGAGCAGTCGGGGTCGCCCGTCAGGATCCTCGTGATCACGGCGACCGGGGTGCGCCCCTCGAACGCGTGCCGCCCGCTCGCCGCGTAGACCATCACCGCGCCCCACGAGAAGACGTCCACCGCGGGGGTCAGGTACGGGGCGTCGTTCAGCCGTTCGGGCGCCATGTAGCGCAGGGTCCCGACCTTGGCCGTGGCCTGGAAGGCCGTGTTCTCGAAGGAGCGCGCTATCCCGAAGTCGATGACCCTGGGGCCGTCCGGCGCCATCATGATGTTGTCCGGTTTGAAGTCCCGGTGGGCGACGCCGGCCCGGTGGATCGCCGTCAGCGCGGTGGCCGTGGACACGGCCAGGCGGTGCAGGTCCGCGCCGCGGCGCGGGCCCCGCGCCCCGATCTCCTGCGTGAGCGTGCGGCCCTCGATGAACTCACTGGCGATCCAGGGCCTTTCGGCGTGCGGGTCGGCGTCCAGGACGCGTGCCACGCAGAACGGGCTGACCCTGCGTGCCGCCGCCACCTCGTGGGCGAACGTCTCCCTCAGGCCCGGGTCCGCGCCCGCGCCGGCGTGGAGGAGCTTCACCGCCGCGGGGCCGCCGCCGGGGGCCTGGGCCCGGTAGACGACGCCGAAGCCGCCCCGGCCGATCTCCTCCAGGAGCCGGTATCCGCCGATCTCGCCGGTCTCCGCGTCCATGACCCACCACGCCCTGTCGCCCGTCCCCTCGCGGGGCCCGGGATCCGCTCCTCAGACGTGTATAGCGCCGCGGCGATCCGTGCGGAAGGGCCGGTTGCTCCTCCCGGCCGCGACCGCGTCCTCGACCAGCGGTGATCAGGCGGGCGCGGAGAAATCCGCGCCGACTCTCGCCTTTCACGTGTGCCGTACGCACGTTCCTGTCCGAGGGTCGGGGCCTCCCAAGCCCGGCTCGACAGCCGACGGGAGCACACGGGTTCGGGTCAGTCGGTCCGGGCGACCGGCTCGGGACCGGCATCGAGTGCGTCGAGCACTGCGTCGCCGTTCTCCATCGCCCATTCGGTCAGCATGCGGATCGGATCGATCAGCGTCGCCCCGAGCGGGGTGAGCTCGTACTCGACGCGGGGCGGCACCTCGGCGTAGGCGTGGCGGCGGACGAGCCCGTGTGCCTGGAGTCGTCGCAGTGTCTGGGTGAGCACCTTGCGGGAGATGCCCCCGATCAGCTCGACCAGCTCGCCATGGCGCACCGGACCCTGGCTGAGGCCGTAGAGCACGACCACCGTCCACTTGTCGGCTATGAGCTCGACCGCCAGACGCCCCGGACAGTCGGCGAGGAAGAGATCACCGGGACCGAATCCGCTCATGGCGCCAAAGGTACCTGTTGGTTCCTATGCGGAAATCTAACTTGGGCTCTCCCTTCCAACGAATCCAGGGGAGTCATGCGAGTCATCACCCAGCAGACGCTCGGCGGTCCCGAAGTGCTCACCATCGTGGACGCACCCGAGCCACAACCCCTCCCGACCGAGGTCCCCGTCCTCGTCGAGGCGATCGGGCTGAACCCGTTGGAGGCGCTTCTGCGCGCCGGCGAGTTCCCGCTGTTCGGCCGGCCGCCGTTCACCCTCGGCTGGGACATCAGCGGCGTGGTCGGGGAGGCGCCTCAGACGTGGCGGTTCAAGCCCGGCGACGAAGTGTTCGGAATGCCGCTGTTTCCGCGGGCGGCGAGCGCGTACGCCGAGGTCGTGTCCGTGCCGGCGCTGCACCTGGCACGCAAGCCGGCCTCGCTCTCGCACGTCGAGGCGGCGGCGCTGCCGACCGTCGGACTCACGGCGTGGCAGGGTCTGGTCGACCTCGGCGGCGTGACCGAGGGCGACCGCGTCCTGGTCCACGGCGGTGGCGGCGGGATCGGCCACGTAGCGATCCAGATCGCCAAAGCGCTCGGCGCGCACGTGACCACGACCGCCGGCGGGAGCAAGCGGCAGTTCGTCGAGGGGTTCGGCGCCGATGAGGTGATCGACTACACGGCGGTCGACTTCACCGAGGCGGTCAGCGACATCGACGTCGTACTCGACACGATCGGCGGCGAGATCGCCGAGAGGTCGCTCGGAGTGCTCCGGCCCGGCGGGCACCTGGTGACGGCGGCCGCCATGCGGGACGTGCGGCTCGCCGCCGAGTACGAGGCGGCCGGCATGCGCTTCAGCGGCATCGCGGTCGACCCCGACCCGGTCGCCCTGCGGGGTCTGGTCGACCTCGTCGAGCAGGGCAGGCTCCGGGTCCACGTGCAGGAGACGTTCCCCTTCGAGCGCGTCGCCGACGCGCACCGACTGCTCGAGGGCGGCCACCTCCGGGGCAAGCTCGTCCTCACCGTCTGACCCCGTCATGGGGCCTCGTGCGAGCGGGGCCCCACCGGGGTTTTCTCACGTCGTATGGGTGGAGCCGTTGCAGGTGGAGCAGGAGGAGGGCGCGGCCGCGGTGATCCCGGTGACGCACCAGGGCTCGGGCCGGATGCCCCGGGGCGGGCCACACCGCCGGTCGCAGGCGAATCACCACACCGGGGGACGGGGCGGGAGAACCCCGGTGAGCAGCCCGTCACCCACCTTGCGCCCCTTCCTCGGCGTAGGGCGTGAAGAGCGCGTCGCGTTCCGTCCCCGACCCGTCGAGCAGCTCACCGCGCACCTCACCCCGGACGAGTCCCAGGAGGAGGTCAGTGGCGGGCAGGTCGTGCCTCTCCCACACGTCGCCGTTGCGGTCCGAGACCCGGATCGGGTACGCCTCGGCCGCCGTCCCGGGCGAGACCTGCCAGTAGAGCGTGACCCCCGTGCCGGTCGAGGCCCAGGGCAGCAGCCTGGAACCGGGGTGGAGATCGTCGGGCCGCCCCACGACCTCGTCCTCGAACAGGTCCTGGAGCTGGTCGAACTCCAGCGCCGATCGTTCGAGATCGACGTGCTGGAGACCGGGGCCGGGCGCCGGTACGTAGAGCCTCACGTAACCGAGCCAGAGCCCGCCGCCCCCGGCGTCGAGAAGCTCGCGGTAGTCCTGCGGCACGGGCGCCCCGAGCCGGCGCCTGACCTGTCCCCAGTCGAACGGGGCGGCCGGCGGTGCGGGACGTGCCGTGTCGATCAGCTGCTGAGCACTGCTTGTCATGCGGGTGCATTCCTCGGGGTCGCCGGCCCGGGTCCGATCTGGCCGACCCGGGTCCTGTCCGCGGTCCGGTCGAAATCCGGTGTTTCCCTGACACCGGCCTCACCGGGCTCGTTCTCGAGCGTGGCGTCGTGGTCGACCGCGCGTACCTGTTCGGATCAGGTGGTCGGGTCGTGCGCGAACTCGCCGTCGAACTGCTCCACCACGCCGACCACGACAATATCTCCCGAGGCCATCCGGCCCCCACCGCACCGGTCCGACCCCTGGCGCATCCGGAGATCACCGCAGCCGCCGCCCTGCTCCTCCTGCGACGCCCCGCCTTTCCCCGCCCCGAAGACGTGAGAAAAACCCACCGATGAACGGATAGCCACAACGGTGCTGCGGAAAATTCAGATCTGATCAACCGCCTGGTGGAAGCACTCCCGAAGCAGCCTTTCCCTCGGAATGGAGTTGACCTCCCGGCAAGGGCGAAGGTAGGTTCCACATCGCCGAGCCATTGCAGCTGGGCATTCCCTGATGCCTTCATTCCATCATCCGGCAGTCGCACCGAGCGATCTTCTCGTGAATCACGATCCACCGAGAGAAAGGCTGGTGCACAGGGTGCACACCCCTGACACCGAAGAAGTGGTGCGCCCCGGGAGGAGCAATCCGCTGTCCCTGCTCAAGGCGCGGAGGGAATGGGTCTTCTTCGGCACCCTGTGGAAGTCGCACCCCGGGTTGACCGCCCTGTGGTGGGCGCTGATCCTTCTTCAGGGCGTTCTTCCCGCCGGCTTCGTCGTGGCGGTCGGAGCACTCGTCGGCGCCATCGCCGACGGCGCACCTCTGGTGGCACCGCTGCTCCTGATCGGCGCCGTCTTCGTCCTGATGCAGCTCCTGACACCCCTGCACACCCAGGTCGGCTCCCTCCTGGGAGAGCACGTCTCCGACCGTCTGCACGATCGGCTGCTCGTCGCCGCGGGCGCCCCCGAAGGGGTCGCGCACCTGGAGAACCGTGCGCACATGGACGAGCTGGCCGCTGCCCGGGACTTCGACCTCGGCATGACCGGTCCGCCCCTGCACCTGTCGATGGGCTTCATCGCCGGCGGCCTGGTGGAGGCGGTCTCCGGCCTGGCGCAGGCGGTGGTCCTGGCCGCCTACGCGTGGTGGGCGCCGCTCCTGGTGGGAGGCGCCTGGCTCTCCACCCACTGGCTGCTCCGCGAGAGCACCCGGTGGGACCGCCACACGGGGGAGGTCCTGGACGCCCAGCGCCGCGCCGAGTACTCCTACCGGCTGGCGGTGGACTCCCCCGCCGCCAAGGAGATCCGACTGTTCGGCCTCGCTAGCTGGCTGACGGACAGCTTCGCCTCGGAACGCCGGACCCTGGTCGAGCTGCGGTGGCACACCACCCGGCTGCGGCAGAAGCCCATGCGCTGGGCCGTGGTGGTCCTGACGGTGTCGGGAGGACTCTTCTTCTGGTCCCTGGGACGGGACGCCGCCTCGGGCGCCGTCGACCTGGGCCAGGTGAGCACCTTCGCCTACGCGGCGGTGGGGGCCGGCGCACTGGCCTTCGGCGGGTTGAACTGGGCCCTGTCCCTGGCCGCCGACGGGGTCGCGTCGGTGCTGCGCGTGGAGAGGACGATGTCGTCGAGCGCCGAAGCGCGCAGCGTGGTCTCCGGAGGGGCCCCGGCCGAGGGGATGCCGGCGGCGGAGATCAGGTTCCGGGACGTGACCTTCGCCTATCCGGGCATGTCCGCGCCGGTCCTCGACGGCCTGGACCTCACCGTTCCGGCCGGGAGCTCGCTGGCCGTGGTCGGGGTGAACGGCGCCGGGAAGTCGACCCTGGTCAAGCTCCTGTGCCGCCTCTACGATCCGGTCTCGGGAACGGTCGAGGTCAACGGCACCGATCTCCGGGACCTGGACCTGGAGTCGTGGCGCCGCCGGATCAGCGCGGTCTTCCAGGACTTCATCCGCTACGAGCTCTCGCTCGCGGACAACGTGGCCGCCCCGGGCGCCACACCCGAGGATGTCCTCGAGTCCCTGGCCGCGGCCGGCGCCGCGGACCTGCGCCACCTCGACCGGGTCCTCTCCCCCGGATACGAGAACGGCACCGACCTCTCCGGAGGGCAGTGGCAACGCGTCGCCCTCGCCCGGGTCCTGTGCTCCGTGCGCACGGGAGCCGGAGTGGTCGTCCTCGACGAGCCCACGGCCCAGTTGGACGTACGCGGCGAGGCCGAGGTCTTCGACCGCGTCCTGGAGGCCACCCGGGGGTGCACGACCGTGCTCATCTCCCACCGCTTCTCCACGGTCCGGCGCGCCGACCGGATCTGCGTCGTGGACCGGGGCAGGGTCGTGGAGCTCGGGAGCCACGACGAACTCATGGCCCTCGGGGGCGCCTACAAGCGGCTCTTCCAGCTCCAGGCCGCACGGTTCGACGAAGATCAGGACGGAGCCGACAGTGCCGGCTGAGGACCACCCCCTGCCCTCGTCCTGGCGGGGCCTGGGCCGCACGCTGCGCCTGGGCTGGACCGCCTCCCCCGGACTTATCGCCGTCGCGTTCGCCACGACGATCGCCGCCTCCCTCCCCGACGTCCTGATCGCCGCCGCCCTGGCCCTGCTCGCGGACGCGGTGCTGTCCGGGGAGCAGGTCGGCGTGATCTCCGCCGCCGTGCTCCTGGGCGCGCTGGCGGTCATGAGCTGGCTGCTGCGCCTGCTGAGCGAGCGGGCCAACCGCCGCTTCGCCGACCGCACGGCCGTGTTCATGGAAGCGCACGTGGTCCGGCTCCAGAGCAGCGTCCCCTCCCTGGAGCACCACGAACGCCCCTCCTACGTCGACCGGGTCCAGCTCGTCCGCGACCACGCGGACACGTTGAGCGAGGTCTACCAGGAGCTGTTCCAGGTGGTCGGCGCCGTCCTGCGCCTGATCCTGACCATGGCCCTGCTGATGACCGTCCATCCCCTGCTGGGACTGCTGGGACTCTTCGCGGTGCCCACCGCCGTGGTCTCCCACTGGCGGGGAGGGGTGGAGCACGCACTGGAGGAGAGGCTCGGACACCACGAGCGCCTGGCACGGCACTTCTTCCTGCTGGGCACGAACGCCTCCCCCGGGCGTGAGCTGCGTGTCGCCCGCGCCGGGGAACGGGTCCGTCGAGGGCGCCACCAGGCTTGGGCCGCACGGCACCGTGCCATGGCCCGGGCCCGCTGGACGACCACGCTGTGGCAGACGGCGGCGCTCACGGTCTTCGGCTGCGCGTTCGCGGGCTCCGTCGCCGGGGTGGCGCTGAACGGCGGCTCGGCGGCCGAGGTCGTCCTCCTCCTCACCGCAGGCGGCCGTCTGGCCCAGTACCTCGGCCAGGCTCTCAGCCAGGTCCACTTCCTCCGCACGATCTGGCTGGAGGGAGGACGCCGCCTGCTGTGGCTCGAGGAGCTGTCCTCCATGGCGGCCGAACGGAGCCCGACCCCTCCGCCGGAACGGATGCGCTCCGGCATCACCCTGGACACGGTCTCGTTCACCTACCCCGGGACGAACCGGCGGGTTCTGGAGGACGTCACGCTCCACCTGCCGGCAGGGGCCGTGGTCGCCGTCGTCGGCGAGAACGGAGCGGGCAAGTCCACGCTGGTCAAGCTCCTGGCGAAGATGTACGAGCCCGACTCCGGCAGGATCCTGGTCGACGGGGTCCCCCTGGCCGACATGCCTGCCGACGCGTGGCGCGAACGGCTCTCGGGCGCCTTCCAGGACTTCGCCCGCTTCGAGTACCCGCTGCGCCTGTCCATCGGGGTGGGCGACCTGGCCAGGGCCGGGGAGGGCGGGGCCGTGGACCGGGCGGTCGAGCGCGCCGACGCCGGCGCCCTGGTCGACCGGCTCGACCGGGGGCTGGACACCCAGCTCGGCAGCGCCTGGGCCGGTGGGGCCGAGCTGTCCGAGGGGCAGTGGCAGAAGGTCGCGCTCGCCCGCGGCTACATGCGCGACCAACCTCTGCTCCTGCTCCTGGACGAGCCCGCCTCCGCCCTTGACCCCGAGACCGAGCACCTGCTGTTCGAGCGGTACGCGGAGCGCGCCCGAGCCCTCAAGGACCGGGGCCGCGTCACGCTCCTGGTCTCGCACCGCTTCTCCACCGTGCGCACGGCCGACCTCGTCGTCGTCATGGACGGGGCGCGGGTGATCGAGCAGGGCACCCATGCCGAGCTCATGGAGCTCGGCGGACGCTACGCCGAGCTGTACGGGATCCAGGCCCGCGCCTACCGCGTCGAGGGATGATCACCGCGGCTTCCCCGCCCTCCATAGATTTCCCGCACCAGGACAGCTCGATCACGGTACGGACGAGCTACCCCGCCGCCTCAGGCGCTCCGATGACCACGGCGCCGCGGTGGCCGCCCCGCTCCACCGCCGCCATCGCGTCGAGCGCGGCGTCGGGCACGGGCAGCAGGTGGGCGTCGACCCAGGTGTCGCCCGTGGTGTCGTTGGTCCACGGGTCCTCGATCACGACGGCGCCGGGTACGGCGCCGTGGCAGAGGACCCAGTGCGGCACGTCGAAGCCCAGCATCACGGCCAGGGAGAGCAGGAGCAGGACGCGGTCGCCCCGGTCGATCGCGCCGCGGAGCTCGGGCAGGGTGAGGCGGTGCGGGTCGATCGGGACCCCGGCCCGGGCCGCGTCCGTCCGCGACGCCTGCTGGAGGAGGGCGCGCCACTCCTGTTCGGCCTCGGTGTAGGAGTCGAGGAGGACGGACCGGTCCGTGTCGAGGAAGACGGTGACGGGCGAGGCCGGCCAGGTCCGGCGCACGGCGACGCCCAGTCCGACGGGTTCGCAGGCGGGGAAGTTGGTGGCGCCGCGCCACAGCGTGAGCTCCGCCGTGCGGTCGAGGGAGTCGCGGGGCGCCGCCCCCGCCTGGACCTGGGCGAGCAAGGCGACGACGGCGCCGCAGGTGAAGTTCGTGGACTGGCGGTGGTACGGAGGCTCCGCCGTCCCGTCACCGCCCCCGTCCAGCCAGCGCACGTAGCCCGCGGGCGGGCGGGCGGCGCCGTCCGCCGTCCCGCGCGGGGCCTCCATCGGGGTGAAGCCGAGGGCGGCGGCGTCGGCGGAGTCGGCCGTCCATCCCTCCCACTTGACCTGCACGAGCCCTTGGTCGCGGGCGTGGGCGAGGACCGCCTCCACGGCGGCGGGGACGTCGCCGACGGCGTCGACGATCTTGGTGTAGGCGGTCTGCGGGCGCGCGGTCACCAGCGCGGCGCCGGCCCAGCCCTCTCCTGCGGCGTCGGGGACGGCCACGATCCGGGGCGCGTGGTTCGAGCGGTCGACCGCTTCCCAGCGCTCCAGGACCGGGCCGGGCGCGATCCGCTCCAGCTGCGCGAGCCGGGCCGCGGGGTCGAACGGGAGGACGGCGCCGCGGGCGGGCGCGTCGGGGCGGCTGGATGGCATCGGGGTCTCCTCGTGGGGTGCGGGCTGCGGGGGCTCAGATGTGGGAGCGGCGCAGCAGCCAGATGAGGTAGGGGGCTCCGACCAGGGCGATCATGAGCCCGGCCGGCATCTGGGAGGGGGCGATGAGCGTGCGGCCGAGGGTGTCGGCGACGCAGACCAGCAGTCCTCCCAGCACGATCGCGACGGGGATGCTGCGCCCGTGCCGGGCGCCGACCAGTGCGCGGGCCAGGTGGGGCGCCACCAGCCCGACGAAGCCGACGACCCCGACCGCGACCACGCTGACGGCCGCGAGGAGCGCGGCGACGCTGAGCAGCGCCAGCCGCGTCCGCCCCACCCGCATGCCGAGGATGCGGGGGGTGTCCTCGTCGACGGCGATCAGGTCGAGGTGGCGGGCCAGGCCGATGACCAGCGGCGCCGCGACCAGGAGCACCACGGCGACCGGTACGACGTCGGGGAAGGTGCGCCCGTACGTCGTCCCGGAGAGCCACGTGAAGATGCGCGGGGTCTGCCAGGGGTCGGCGCGCAGGAGGAGGAACGTGGTGAGGGCGCTGAGGCTGTAGCCGAGCCCGATGCCGATGAGGACGAACCGGTCCGGGCGCAGTGCGCCCCTCCAGGCCAGGGCGGCGATCACGGCGAAGGTGGCCAGGCCGGTGAGGATCGCCATGGTGACGAGGGAGGGCAGGCCGCTGCCCGCGGCGGAGGTCACGACGATGACCGCGCCCAGGCCCGCGCCGGCGGTGATGCCGAGCAGGCCAGGTTCCGCGAGGGGGTTGCGCACGGTGCTCTGGACGAGGCTGCCCGCCAGGGCGAGCGCCGCTCCGGCGAGGACGGCGGCGGCCACGCGGGGGACCCGTTCGTCGAGGGCGCGGCCGATGAGGTCGGGGGCGGTTCCCTGGAGCCAGAGGGCGATGTCGCCGGTGCGCAGCCACAGGCTGCCGGCGAGCACGCCGACGAGGACGGCCGCGACGAGCAGGACCGCCGCGGTGAGGAGGACGCCGAGGAAGCGTCGGCGGGTGCGCGTCCCGGTCCGTGCGCCGGGCGGCCGGCGGACGGGGCCCGCGTCGCGCAGGCGCAGGGCGAGGACGACGATGAGGAGGCCGCCGAGCACGGCCGTGGGCACGCCCGTGGGGATGGAGGCGGCGCCCTCGGCGCCGAGCACGGCGCGCAGGGAGGCGTCGGCGAACAGGACCAGGAGTGCGCCGAGGAGGCCGGAGACGGTGACGAGGAGGAGGTGGCGGCGCAGGGAGGGGATCCGTCCGGCGATCAGGCGCGCGAGCACGGGGGCGCCCAGGCCGATGAAGGCGATCGGTCCGGCCAGCGTGACGGAGACCCCGGTGAGGAGCACGGCGCAGAGCACCGCGATGGTCCGGGTCGAGCGCAGGGGCACGCCGAGCGACGCGGCGGTGTCGTCGCCCAGGCCGAGCACGTCCAGCCGCCGGCTCAGCAGCAGCGCGACGGCCAGCACCGCGACGATGACCGGCATGGCGCGCAGGGACGCGTCGATGTTGAGCTGGACGAGGGAGCCGTTCCCCCAGGCGTAGAGGCCGGTGGTGTTCTCCTTGAACAGGATGAGCATCATGGCGGTGGCCGCGTCCAGGGCCATCGCCATGGCCGAGCCGGCCAGGATGAGCCGCGTCGTGGCCGTTCCGGCGGCGTGGCCGGCGAGTCCCAGGACGAGGGCGGCGGCGAGCAGGCCGCCGGTGAAGGCGACCAGGCCGGAGGCCCACAGCGGGACGGCGAGGCCGAAGGCGGCGACGGCGGTGAGCGCGAAGTAGGAACCGGCCGTGACGGCGAGGGTGTCGGGTGAGGCGAGCGCGTTGCGTGTGACCGACTGCAGCAGTGCTCCGGCGGCGCCGAGGGCGAAGCCCACGGCCACGCCGGCGAACAGGCGCGGGAGGCGCGAGCCGGTGAGCACGTGGCCGACCGGCACCCCGTCGACGTCCTCGCGCTCGCCGAGCGCGTAGCGCGCCAGGTCCCACCAGCCCACGCCGGAGGTGCCCTGGGTGAGGTGCCACAGGCCGACGGCGAGGATCGCGGCGGTGAGGGTCGCGGCGACCGCCGCCCCGGCGGTGCCGCCGCGCATGCCGACGCGCGGCAGCGGGGACCGCCGGGGCGGGGCCTGGAGTGTTCCGCTCATCCCTGGGTGAGCGCGTCGACGAAGCCGTCGATCGCCTGCTCCGTCGAGCGCGGGCCGCCGGCGCCCCAGATCCGCGGGGGGAAGGCGTGCGCGCGCTCCTCCTCGACGGCGGGGAGGGAGGTCCAGATGGGGTTCTTCTCCAGCTCCTCGACGTAGCCGCCGACGCCTTCGTCGTTGGCGTAGAAGAGGTTGGCCTCGCCCACGGCGGTGAGGCCCTCGACGTCGGTCTGCGCGAGGCCGTAGGAGGGGTTGACGCCGCCGTCGCCGTAGGCCTCGTTGATCTCGTCCGTCCAGACGGGGGTCATGCCGAGCTCTTCGCCGAGCGCGGTGAACAGCGCGCCCTCGCCGTAGGGGCGGATGGTGAGGTTGCCGCCCTGGAGCCATCCGTCGAAGTAGAGGAAGTCCGTGGTGGGCAGGTCGAGGGCGGCCACCTGCTCCTTGGCGTCGGCGAGGTGGTCGTCGAACCTCTGGAGCTCCTGCTCGGCGCGCTCGGTGCGGCCGGTGGCCTCGCCGATCATCCCGAAGACCTCGCGCATGTTCCCGATGGGGTCGGCCGGGTCGGCGCCCAGGGTGGCGAGGACGGGCACGCCGCGCTCCTCGAGCTGGGCGATGATCTCGTCGTCGGCGCTGAAGGCCTCCACGACGACCAGGTCGGGGTTCTGCGCGTAGAGGGTGTCGAGGTCGGGTTCCTCGCGGCTGCCGATGTCGGTGACGCCCTCGGGCAGTTCCTCGGCGCTCACCCAGGTGCTGTAGCCCTCGGTGTCGGAGACGGCCACGGGGGTGACGCACAGGGTGAGGGCGTCCTCGACCTGCTGCCATTCCAGGACGGCGATGCGTTCGGCGGGCTTGTCGAGCTCGACCTGCCGGCCGACGCCGTCGGTGAGGGAGACCGGGTCGGTGGAGGTGGCCGTGGTGTCGTCGGCGCAGCTCTCGGAGGCGGGTGCGGCGACGGCCTCGGGTTCGGCCTCCTCGACGCTGGTGGTGCCGCATGCTGTTGCGGCGAGGACGGCGGCGGCGGAGGCCGCGGCCGCGAGGTGGCGGAGACGGGTCATCGGTGGTTCTCTCTGCTCTGTTCCTGTGTGCTCGGGTGGTCCGAGGCGGTGGTGCGGGCGCGGGCCGTGTGCCGGCCCACGGGGTCGATGCGGAGCCGACCGGTCCGGGGGTCCTGGACGACCTCGACCCGGATGCCGTAGACCTCGCTGAGGTTCGGGGTGGTGAGGACCTCGGCCGGGTCGCCCGCGGCGCGGACGCGGCCGGCGCTCAGCAGGAGCAGCGTGTCGGCGATGCGGGCCGCGTGGTCGAGGTCGTGCAGGACGACGCCGACGGCGACGCCGTGGTCCTCGGCGAGGTCGCGGATCAGGTCGAGGGTCTCGATCTGGTAGCGCAGGTCGAGGTGGTTGGTGGGCTCGTCGAGCAGGACGACGCCGGTGTTCTGGGCCAGGCAGGCGGCGAGCCAGACGCGCTGCATCTCCCCGCCGGAGAGCTCTCCGGCGGCCCGGTCGGCCATGTCCCGCACGCCGGTGGCGCTCATGGCGTGGTCGATCGCGCGGCGGTCCTCGGCGGAGAGGCCGGCGAAGCCGCGCCGGTAGGGGTGGCGTCCGAAGGCGACGACCTCGCTGACCGCCAGTCCCTCGGGGGTGGGGCGGGACTGGGAGAAGAGGGTGACCTCCCTGGCGAAGCGGCGTGCGCTGAGCAGGGACACCGGGCGCTCGGGCTGCCCGTCGCGGCCGCCGAGGGTGACGTGGCCGTCGTCGACGCGGTGGAGTCGGGCGAGCGAGCGCAGGAGCGTCGACTTGCCGCTGCCGTTGGGTCCGACCAGGGCGGTCACGCGGCCTGCCTCCAGGGTGAGGGAGGCTCCGTGGACGACCGTGGACCTGCCGTAGCTCAGGACCAGCTGTTCCCCGCTCAGGGCGTGTGCGCGCGTCACGGCGCTGTGCGCGTCGCGCGCGCCGGGTTCCCGGCGGCCGCGGTGGAGGAGGGCCGCGGCAGGGCTCGGGCGGCGCCGGGGGCGGTGTGCGCGGGCCCCGTGAGCAGCGGTTTCGGCCGTGCGCACGCGAGCCCGCCCGAGGAGGAGATTAGGTTAGCCTTCACTCACTCAGGATAGGTACGGCTGCTCCGAGGCTGCAATCAGGACTTCCGGACTCCGGATACGGAATTCCGGTCAGCGGTCGCGCGGGGCGTGTCGAAGTACGTCCCCGGGGTGGTGCCCATCACACGCCGGAAGGCGTCGATGAACGTGCTGGTCTGGGCGTACCCGAGGCGCTCGGAGGCGTCCTGCACCTCGCACCCCTCGCTGAGCAGCGTGAGCGCCCGGTGGATGCGCAGTGACTGTCGCCACTGCGCGAACGACAGCCCGGTGGCGGTGCGGAAGGCGCGGCTGATCGTGCGGGGGCTGACCCCCAGGTCGCGCGCCCACTCCTCCAGGGAGCGGTCGTCGGCGGGATCGCGCAGCAGGGCCTCGGCGATCACGTCGGCCCGGGGGTCGCCCGGCAGCTGCAGGGCGGGTTGGGGGCGCGAGGGCTCCAGCACGTCGAACACGACCGCCTCGGCCCGTGCCCGCGCCCCGGCGTCGATGTCGGTGCGGGCCAGGTGCAGGAGCAGGGACTCCAGCACCGGGGTCATCGCGATGGCCGTCGGGCCCTCGAAGGCGACCGGTGTGCGGTCCGGGGCGAAGAAGGCGGTGTGGAGTTCGGCCCTGGCCGTCAGCCGGCCGGCGTGCACCTCCCCCGTGGGCACCCACAGCCCGCACCCCTCGGAGACGGTGAACACGCGGTCGCCGACACGGGCGGTCACGGCCCCGCAGCGCACCCACACGAGCTCGTGCGCGGGGTGGGCGTGCGGCTCCCACTCCGCGGGGGCGCCCGGGACGTGCGACTCCGCGATGATGACGAAGGGCGCGTCAGCGCCCCCCGGGAGCGGGGCGGCCTGCTTCACCAGGGTGCTCGGCTCACGCCGCCAGGCCCCCAGGCCCGCGCCCTCACCGGGGGGCGGGGGCGACCCGGAGGGCGGACGGCGTCCGGACGGGTCCGCCCCGGTCGCGCTCACGGGCGGCACGCCCCGCCGCCCGCCGGAAGCACCCGCCGGGCGGCACGGCGCCGAGGGGTCGCGGTGCCGATCGCGGGGCGCTTCCCCGGCGGGATCGCCCGGAGAGCACCGTGGCGGGCGCGGCGGCGCGACCGCTCCCGGTGGGCACGGGCGGTGCGCCCCGGGAACGGAGAGATGGACGGCATGTCCCTATTGTCGCAGGCGGCGCCGGGTACGGCGTTCGGGGTGGCGCAGCGGCACGTCGATGTCCCGCGCGGTCCGCGGGGGCGGCGCACGCGTGCCGCGGGCCCCCGCGGCCCCGCGGCAGGCCCTCGGGGACTCTCCCCTCGCCCCCTTCTCCGTCGGCGGCCCGGCGGACCGGTCCCGGCTGCCCGCCGGTCCCGTGCGGCGCCTCTCGCGCCGGCGGTGGGACCGGTCGCGCGCCCCCTCCCCTGAGGGGCCGCGACGGTGAGGCGCGCCTCTACCCCTGGAGTTCCTTCAGACCCCGGCCGATGCGGATGCAGGCCAGCACGCCCGCCACCGCTCCGACCGCGACGAGGACGAGCGCCGCCCGCGCGACGGCGTCGGCCTCCCCCGCGACCGCGGCCTTGAGCATGGTCACCGCCCAGTAGCCGGGGGAGGCGGGCGCGACGGCCTGAGCCCAGGCGGGCATCATCGCGATCGGGGTCAGAGCTCCGCCCAACGCGCTCACCGTCAGCGCACCGACGTCGCAGACGGCCGCGAGCTCTCCGTGGCTGCGCACCACGCCGGCCAGGGCCACGCCGATGGCCAGCAGGGCGAAGGACCACACGCAGACCGCCGACAGGATCAGCGCGAAGGAGCCGGCGACGGGCATGTCCACGACCTGGGCCCCGAAGACGATGAGGATCGTCTGTTGCACGACCAGCAGCACGAAGACGGGCAGCGCCTTGCCGATGAGCATCTCCACGACCGAGACCGGGGTGACCCGCATCCGGTTCCAGGTGCGCCATGTGCGTTCGGTCAGCAAGGCGGTGCCCACGACGGACAGGGAGAGCACGGAGAACATCACCAGCATGCCGATGACCGCTTGGGCCTCACCGCCCCGGGGAAGCGCGGCCCTGTAGAGCGGGCTGAAGACGAGCATGAGCACCATCGGCATGACCAGGTAGCTGATCAGGTGGCCTGGGTCGCGCAACCGGAGTGTGGTGTTGTGGCCGACCAACAGGGCCAGGCGGCGGGGAAGGTCAGTGCGCACGGACCACCGCCCGGTAGAGATCGTCGAGGGTGGGCCGGCTCAGGTCCACCGAACGCACGGGCTTGGTGGCCTCGACCAGCATCGTGGCCAGGGTGGCGGCGGGATCGGTCGTGGGGACGCGCATCTCCTCGTCGTCGAAGGTGAGGCGGACCTCTCCGGGGAGTCCGTGGAGCAGCTCACCGGCCTCGCCCCTGGCGATGACCCGCCCGTGGCGGGCGACGGCGATGCTGGCCCCCAGGTCGGTGAGCTCGGGAAGGTAATGGGTGGTGTAGACGACCGCCGCCCCGGTCCGGGCGTGGTCGCGTACGACCTCCGACAGGGACTGGCGGGTCTCGGGATCCACACCCGCGGTGGGTTCGTCCAGGAGGAGGAGCGCGGGCCTGTGGACCATGGCGGCGGCGGCCTGGACCCGGCGCTGCTGGCCGCCGGAGAGGACCCCGACCCTGCGGTCGAGGAAGTCGGTGATCCGGAGGGCCTCGGCGATCTCGGTGACGGCCCGGCCGAGCTCACGCCGGCGCAACCCCTGCAGTCCCCCGAACAGCCGCAGGGTCTCACGGGGGGTGACCGTCGGGTACAGCGCGATGTGCTGGGGTGCGAGCCCGAGGAGGCGGCGTGCGGCGCCGGGGGCCTTTCCGTCGACGAGGACCCGCCCGCCGTCGGGGCGCAGAAGCCCGGAGACGATGTTGGCGAAGGTGGTCTTACCGGCCCCGTTGTGCCCGACGAGTCCGACGATCTCACCCGGCCGGGCGGCCAGGGTGAAATCGTCCAGAGCGTTGACCGGCCCGTACCCCTTCACCAGACCTAATGCCTCCAACATGCCACGACCACCCATTCTGTTCGGTGTATAGAAACATTGTCTATGGCGTAAAGTATGGCCATGGGAAAGATAAATCAAGAAAGACGGGAAGAGATCCTCTCCGCCGCTCTGCGCATCGCCGAGAACGGAGGTCTCGCAGCCATGTCGATGCGTGCGATCGGGGCCGAGGTCGGCTTGACGCCGATGGCCCTGTACGGGTACTTCGCGAGCAAGGACGAGTTGTTGGACTGGCTGGTCGGCCGAGTCCTGCAAGAGGTGCCCCTGCCCGATCCGGAGGCGGACTGGCGCGAGCGGCTGCTCGCGTGCGCCCGTGGGGCCAGAGCCGCGGCGCACCGGTACCCGCGAACGTTCTCGGTGCTCCTGAACAGGCCCGTGGTGCTACCGGAGGCGATGCGCGTGGTGGATCCCCTGTACGGCGCCCTCATGGACGCGGGGATCCCCCACGAGCGGGTGGCGGGCTGGGAGCGGATGTTCAGCACGTTCGTGCTGGGCTTCGCCGTCTCGGAGGTGAGCGGCCGCTTCGGGGAGGGGAACCTCGGGACCCGGGAGCGGCGTGAGCGCCTGGGCCCCCGGGAGCTGCCGGCGCACCACCGCCTGGGAGAGGTGCTGGACCTGCCGGTCGACTGGGACGCGGAGTTCGAGGAGGGACTGACGAGACTGGTGGCGATGGTCGAGGCGGAGGGCACGGGGCCCGCATGAGGCACCGGGCGACCGCCGGGACGGGCGGCCGGGGCCGCGCGCTGTCGGCCCGGCTGCGCCGAAGCCGGCGGGCCGGCTCCTCCCGGTGGAGGAGAGTCGGCGGACACCCGTCCGACCGTGTCCGCCCTCACACGGGCCGACACCGGGGCCTGCGGTAATGTGGACAGTCGTCGTCGCGCCGGCGGACACGGGCCCCGGGGTCTTCCCCTCGTCCCCTCCCGCCCGTGCCCGTCGGCGACCCGGCGGGACCGTTCTCGGCTCCCCGCCGGCCCCGTGCAGCACCTCTTGCGCCGGCAGTGAGACCGGGCGTCGTTCCCGGCGGCCTCCGCGCGCAGCCACGGGCCTTCAGATGCCGGCCGCGGCGTGTCCCGGCCGGTGCTTCCATTCGAGGGGCTTCCTCTACTCC
The DNA here is from genome assembly GCF_053616335.1 of Nocardiopsis sp. NPDC055824. NCBI lineage: Bacteria > Bacillati > Actinomycetota > Actinomycetes > Streptosporangiales > Nocardiopsidaceae > Nocardiopsis > Nocardiopsis sp. NPDC055824. The sequence goes on along the minus strand of NZ_JBSHDN010000008.1, from coordinate 1,675 downwards.
ATGTTCTCCACTCTGCGCTCACGCGCGTCCGCGCGAGGCAGACGTTCCGATCCCTGGGTCATGGGCGTGACCAGCGTCTTCATGGTCGTCTTCGTCACCGCGTCCTTGGCCTCCCCCGGTGCGGTGGGGGCCGTCGTCGACGCGGCCTTCGTCTGGTCCGCGCGCTGGTTCGGCGCCTACTGGCAGCTCCTGATGCTGGCCACCTTCGTCGTGATGACGATCCTGGCCTTCTCCCGCTACGGCAGGGTCCGCATGGGCGGAACCTCCTCGCCGGAGTTCGGCAGGTTCACCTGGATCGCGATGATCGTCACCACCCTGCTGGCCGCGGGAGGGGTGTTCTGGGCGGCGGCCGAGCCCATCGCCCACTACGCCTCCCCGCCCCCGCAGTACGCCGACCTGGCGGGCGGGCCGGAGGGCGCGGCCTACGCGCTGGCGCAGAGCTTCGTCCACTGGGGCTTCATCGGCTGGGCGATCGGCGGCGCGCTGGCCACCCTGGTCATGATGCGCGGGGTGGAGAAGGGCATGCCCCTGCGCCCGCGCACCCTGCTGTGGCCGCTCATGGGCGAGCGGGTGCGCACGCACTGGATCGGCGCGGTCGCCGACATCAGCTGCGTGATCGCCGTGATCGCCGGGACCGTGGGGCCCATCGGCTTCCTGGGCCTGCAGATCTCCTACATCTGCAGCCGGTTGTTCGGGCTGCCCGACACCTATCCCGTCCAGGCCCTGATCATCCTGGGCCTGACCGCCGTGTCCGCGGTGTCGGTGCTGAGCGGCCTGCACAAGGGCATCCAACTGCTGAGCCGGGCCAACGTCTGGGTGGCCCTGGCCCTCATCGCCGCCATCGTCGGCATGGCCTCCCTGCCCTTCGTCCTGGACCTGTTCGTGCAGGCGAGCGTCGTGCACGCGCAGGAGTTCCTGCCGATGGCCCTGTACGGGGGCGACGAGCAGTGGCTCGGGTACTGGACGCTGTTCTTCTTCGGCTGGTTCCTGGGCTTCGGACCCATGATGGCGGTCTTCTTCGCCCGCATCTCGCGGGGCCGCACCGTGCGCGACATCTACGTCGGCGCGACGGTGGTGCCCTCGGTGGTGACCATGGGCTGGTTCACCGCCCTGGGCGGGACCGGCATCTGGCTGGAGCAGCGCTCGCCCGGAACGATCACGGGCCCCTACAACGAGGACGGCCTGCCCGCCGCGGCACTGGCCATCCTGGAGGCGCTGCCGCTGACGGGGGCGCTGGGCGTGCTGATGGTGCTCGTGGCGCTGATCTTCCTGGCCTCCACGCTCGACTCGATGTCCTACGCCATCTCGGTCTCCAGCATGCACGCGGGCGAGCCCTCGGGCCTGGTCCGCGCGTTCTGGTGCGTGGGCATGGGCCTGGCCGCGGTCGCGCTGCTCCTGGTGGGGGACGGCGGCATCCAGGCCCTGCAGTCCTTCATCGTGGTGACCGCGGTCCCCGTGGGCCTGGTCATGCTGCCGACGCTGTGGACCACGCACCCGCTGCTGCGCGAGATGGCGGTCGAGCAGGGCATCGTCGCCCCGAGCCGCCCCCCGGGCGAGGACGGGGACGGCGCCGTCCGGGAGCGCGACGAGGAGCCGGTGGCCTGACCGGTCCCGGGTCCGCGGGGAAGGGGGCGCCCCTCCCCCGCGGGCCCCACACGCCGCCCGTGGCCCGTCC
>NZ_JBSHDN010000007.1:2604-84858 GCF_053616335.1 Nocardiopsis sp. NPDC055824 | reverse complement strand
GCCGGAGGCGGCCCCGCCCCTGCTTCCCGCGGGGGCGGCCCCGCCGGTCACCGCGCTGGCCGACGCCGTCCCCGCCCTCCGGAACCCGTGCGTCCCACGGCGCCGGGCGAGTGCGCACCGGTACAACGGTGGGTCGATGGGCGCGACCCACGGCGCCGGGGGCGGAACCCCGGCAGACCTCACCCCAGGGCGTCCAGGGCCGCCCGCATCGCCGGTGACACGTAACCGGTGCCGACGCGCACCCCGCCGAGCCACGCGGTCAGCCGCTCCGCCTCCTCGTCGAGGGCACGCCGCGTCGGGGCCGGGACCGGCTCCAGCAGGTGCACCCGGACGGCCCCGGCGCCGTCCTGCACCCATGTACCGACAGTACGGCCGTCGGCCCAGGCCGTGGTGCCGGCGTTGCCGCGCCGCTCGAAGAGCTGCTCGCGGTGCGGCCCCAGGTAGAAGTCCCGGTCGCGCCAGCCCATCACGGTCGGGTCGAGCACCGGCAGAAGCGCGACCCACCCGCCCGGGTCCTCGACCGGTCCCACGTCGTCGGGCAGGAGCCAGCCCGTGGCGCCGTTGTCCAGGGACACCGCGACGGCGTCCAGGTCGGCCAGCGCGCCGCGCACGATCGCCTTGGTGGCGCCCAGCCACCAGACGATGTCGTCCTCGGTCCCCGGGCCGAAGCGGAGGAGCCAGCGGCGGACCAGTTCGCGATACCCCTCACCCGGACTCCACAGGTCGGGGACGCCGTCCAACCAGTGCGAGGCCAGGGTCCAGCGGGGCCGTGAGACGGGGAAGCGGCCGGCGTCGGCGCCGCGGACGATGTCGCCGGCTGCCCCGAGGAGGGTGAGCACCCGGGGCGCCGACCACAGCTCGCCCGGCGACCCCTCGACCTTCACGTCGAGCATCGGCACCGCCCGGCGCACGTCGATGGCGGCGAGGCCCTCCGGCGCGTCGGCGAGCACGGCGAGGATCTCGGCCCGGGCCCGGTCGAGCCAGGCGCCTCCGTCATCGGTGAGGCCCGCCCTGACGAGGTCCTTGGCCATGCGGGCGCGCTCCGCCGCGGCGACACGGGCGGAGGCGCTCGGCCACACGCCCGGCAGCATCTCGCGCGGGAACACGAAGAGGGTGCGCCGCATCGCCAGCTGCTTCACGAGCAGGCGCTCCCGGTGGAGCGCCCCGTCGACGTCGGCGACCGTCAGTGAGGAGACGCGGGCCCAACAGGAGAGGTGGACCGTGGCCGGCTCGGTCGCGTGCAGCGCGACGACGGCACGGGTGGCCGCTTCGGGGGAGTCGGCGCGGGCGCCGGGCGCCAGTGCGTGCCGCACGGCCATTCGGGCCCGGCGTTCGCCGTCGGTGACATGGTGCATCGGGTCATCGTGCCACATCGGACGGACCATTCGATACAGTGTCGTTCCGGAACAGATGTGTATCGCTTTCGGGGTCGAAGAGACGAGGAGGCGGCTGCCATGGCGCGAGACGGCGAGACCCGGGAACCCGCGGAGGGTCCCGTGCGCCCCGGCCGCAAGCGGGACCCCTCCCGGGACGGCGCCATCCTCGACGCGGCGCTGGAGGTCCTGGCCGACGTCGGCTACTCCCGGCTGTCCATGGACCTGGTCGCCGCCCGGGCCGGGGCCGGGAAGGCCACGCTCTACCGCCGCTGGCCCTCGAAGGCCGAACTGGTCGTCGACGCCGTGGCGCGCATGAAGCGCGCCCAGGTCGACCTGGAGCACCTGCCCGACACCGGGGACCTCCGGGGCGACCTCCTCGGTCTGTTCAGGCCGCAGACGGTCGAGGAGGCCGAGCGCCGGCTCGAGGTCATGGCGGGGCTCGCGTCGATGCTCGTCCAGGACCGGGCCCTGGCCGACGCGGGCACAGCCGCCATCGTCCAGCCGTGGGCCGAGGCCCACCACGCCCTCATGCGGCGTGCCGTCGACCGGGGCGAGATCCCGCCCACGGCCGACATCGAGGCGCTGTCGCAGCTCATCCCCTCGATGGCCGCCTTCCGCGCACTCGTCCGGGGCAAGCCGTTCGACCGGGACTTCCTCGTGTCGATGGTCGACGGCGTCCTGCTCCCGGCCCTGCGCCACCCGCCGGAGGCCCCCGCGGAGCCCGACCGCGGGCCCGCCTCCTGAGGCGGGCGCCACCGGTCTCCGCCCGACGGCCCCACCGTTGGCCGGGACGCCCGGAGGGCGGGCCGCCGGGGAGGGGCGCCGGACGCGGGGCCCGCTTCGGGGGAGACACGCCCGGGGCTAGGGTCGGGGGCGAATCATGATCGAAGGGACCCCGTGTGACCACTCAGAAGGACCGCATGCTCGCCGGTGAGCTCTACCTCGCCGACGACCCCGAGCTGCAGGCCGACCTCTTCCTCGCCGAGAAGCGGACGGAGGCGTTCAACTCGTCGACGATCGACGACCTGGAGGCGCGGCACGCGGCGCTGGCCGAACTGGTGGGCGAGCTGGGGGAGGGCAGCGTGATCCGGCCCCCGCTGCGGGTCGACTACGGCTATCAGATCAGCGTCGGTCCCCGTACGTTCGTCAACTGCGGCGCGGTCATGCTGGACGTGGCCCCGATCCGGATCGGGGCGGACGTGCAGATCGGCCCGAACGTCCAGCTGCTCACCCCCACCCACCCGGTCGACCCCGAACTGCGGCGCGCCAAGTGGGAGGCGGGCGAGCCGATCACCATCGGCGACAACGTGTGGCTGGGCGGAGGGGTCATCGTCTGCCCCGGCGTGACGATCGGTGAGAACACCGTGGTGGGCGCGGGCTCCGTGGTCGTCAAGGACCTGCCCGCGAACGTGGTGGCGGTCGGCAACCCGGCCCGCGTCGTCCGCGAGATCGGCGCCTCCTAGGTGTACTGACCACGGAGGTTGGTAACACCCACCCCGCCTGAGACGAGCGAAGAGGGCCTCCGGCAACGGTGCGGATCGCGACATCCACCACCGGACCGGAAGGCCCTCGACGCCCCACACCACCCACGCCGGCACCACCCTCACACCCGCCGGACGCCTCGCGCCGGCCCGCTGCGTCGTCGACCGGCGCCGACCCCTGCGACGGGCCGCTCCTACCCCCGGGCCCGGTCCTGGAGGCGCTCCTCGGCTTCTTCGAGGCCTCCGCGACCAGAGCGTCGCGGCCCTGTACGAACTGCTCAGGAAGCCCGCGCCCGCGGCGTGAAAAGGGTCCGTCCCCCGGTGTGGCGCCACCGGGGGACGGGGTCCGCGGGGCCGCTATCCGGCCGCGGCGGTCGCGGCGGCGGTCGCCCCGGGGTCTTCGGCGGCGAACTGGGTGCGGTACAGCTCCGCGTAGCGGCCGTCCCGTGCCAGCAGCTCGGCGTGGGTGCCGCGTTCGGCGATCCGCCCCTCCTCGACGACAAGGATGGCGTCGGCCGCCCGGACCGTGGAGAGCCGGTGGGCGATGACCAGGGCCGTCCGCCCCCTCAGCGCCTCGGTGAGGGCCGCCTGGACCGCGGCCTCGGAGGTGGAGTCCAGGGCGGAGGTCGCCTCGTCCAGGATGACCACCTCGGGTCCGGCCAGCAGCAGGCGCGCGATGGTCAGGCGCTGGCGCTCGCCGCCGGAGAACCGGTAGCCGCGCTCGCCCACGACGGTGTCCAGCCCGTCGGGCAGTGCGGCCACGAGGGTGTCCAGCCTGGCCCGGCGCAGCGCGTCCCACAACTGCTCGTCGGTGGCCCCGGGTGAGGCCAGGGTCAGGTTGGAGCGGATGGACTCGTGGAAGAGGTGCCCGTCCTGGGTGACCATCCCCAGGGTGGCGCGGATGGAGTCGAAGGTCAGGTCGCGCACGTCCGTTCCGCCCAGGCGCACGGCGCCGGAGTCCACGTCGTACAGGCGGGGGACGAGCTGGGCGATGGTGGACTTGCCCGCGCCGGAGGAGCCGACCAGGGCGACCATCTGCCCGGGTTCGACGCGGAAGGACACCCCGTGCAGGACGTCCCCGTTGTCCTGGACGTCGAGGGCGGCGACCTCCTCCAGGGAGGCCAGGGACACCTTGTCGGCGCTGGGGTAGGCGAAGGTGACGTCGTCGAACTCCAGTGACACCGCTCCGTCGGGGACGGTCCGGGCGCCGGGCTTCTCGTCCACGATCGGTTTCAGGTCGAGGATCTCGAAGACCCGGCTGAAGCTGACCAGGGCGCTCATGACCTCCACCCGGGCGCCGGCGAGGGAGGTGAGCGGCGCGTAGAGGCGGGTGAGCAGCATGCCCATGGACACGACGGTGCCCGCGTCGAGCTGCCCGCGCAGGGCGTAGAAGCCGCCGAGGCCGTAGACCAGCGCCAGGGCGAGCGCGGACACCAGGGTGAGGGCGGTGAAGAAGACCTCCTGGACCATCGCTGTGCGCACGCCGATGTCGCGCACCCGGCTCGCCCTGCGGGCGAACTCGGCCGACTCCTCGTCCGGGCGGCCGAAGAGCTTGATGAGGGTGGCTCCGGGAGCGGAGAACCGCTCGGTCATCTGGGTGCCCATCGCCGCGTTGTGGACGGCGCGCTCGCGCTCGATCCGCGCCAGGCGGGCGCCCATGCGGCGGGCCGGCACGACGAACACCGGCAGCAGCAGGAGCGAGAGCAGGGTGATCTGCCAGGACAGGGTGAGCATCACGGCCAGGGCGAGGACGAGGGTGACCAGGTTGCTCACCACCCCGGAGAGCACGTCGCTGAACGCGCGCTGGGCCCCGATGACGTCGTTGTTGAGGCGGCTGACCAGGGCGCCTGTGCGGGTGCGCGTGAAGAAGGCGACCGGCATGCGCTGGACGTGGTCGTAGACGGTGGTGCGCAGGTCGAGGATGAGCCCCTCGCCGACCCGGGCCGACAACTGTCGCACGACCAGCCCCAGGGCCGCCTCGGTGACGGCGACGGCGGCGATGAGCCCGGCCAGGACGAGCACGGGGCGCAGTGGGCCGCCGTCGACGATCGCGTTGACGACCCGTCCGGCGAGGAGGGGGGAGGCCACGGCCAGGGCCGCCGTGGCCACGCTCAGGAGGAGGAACCAGGAGAGGTGGCGGGAGTGGGGGCGGGCGAAGGAGGAGATCCGGCGCAGGACCGGCAGGGAGAAGGGGCGCTGGTCCTCCTTCGCGTGCATCGCGTGGTACACGGAGTTCCACGCGGCCATTTCCATGCTCATGTTCGACCACCGGGTGTGTTGGGGCTGTTGGCAAGAACCGTAGAACCTCAACTAATGTTCTGGTCAAGTCGGAGGGCGACCCGGGGGTCCGCGCCCGTCCGGGTGCCCGGAGGTGCACCGCCCCCGGACGCGCCTCACCCCTCGGCGGCGTGTGTCCGCCGCCCCGCGCGGCCCGCCGCCAGGGCGCTGGCGGCGTTCGCCGCCACGATGGCCGCCACGGCCGCCCAGTCGACCCACTCCAGCGCCTGCCCCAGCACCGCCAGCCCCACGAGGGCCGCCATCACCGGGTGCACGCTCATGAACAGGCCGAAGTAGCGGGCGGGAACCCGCCTCAGGGCGAACAGGTCGCCCAGGAACGGCACGATCGAGGACAGCACGCCCGCCGCCGCCGCGCACGCCAGGGCGGCGGGGGTCGGCGGGTGGGCGATGAGCACCAGCGCGCCGACGGGCGCGAAGACCAGCGCGGAGACGCCGGCCGCGGCGGCCGAGCCCCCGATGCCCGGCACCCGCCGCCCCACGGTCCGGTTGAGCAAAATGTAGGCGGCCCAGCAGGCGGCGGCCACCAGTGCCAGCGCGATGCCCGCGTGGTCGGTGCTGGCCTGGGGGCGCATCAGCACCGCGACCGCTCCACCCGCCACCAGCGCGCACACCAGGTCCACCCACCGGCGCGAGGCGGCCAGGGCCACGGCCAGCGGGCCGAGGAACTCCAGGGTCACCGTGAGCCCCAGCCCGATCCTGTCGACGGCCGAGTACAGGGTGAGGTTCATGGTCCCGAAGACCAGGGCCATGGACAGCACCGGCCACCACTGGGACCACGTGAACGCGCCCAGTCTGGGCCGACCGACCGCCAGCAGGACCGCGCCGGCGACCCATTGCCGTACGGCCACCACCCCGACCGGGCCGATCACAGGGAAGGCCAGGGCGCCCAGGGACGCGCCGAGCTGGTTGGACAGGCCGCCGCCGAGCATCACGGCCGTCCCCGCCAACCGCGCCCGCCCGTCCGGTTCGGCCGAGGGGGAGGCGGGGGCGGCGGCGGTTCCCGCCCCCGGCGTGTTCACCGATGTCTCCATGGGGGCGAGCATGCTGCCCACGCCCGCATACGCAAAATGCATGTGAGCGACCGTCTATACGCTGTGCGCATGGATATGCGTCCGAACGACCTGGAGCTGCGGCACCTGCGCTGCCTGGTCGCGATCATCGACACCGGGAGCTTCACCGACGCCGCCCTCGACCTGGGCGTCTCGCAGGCCGCGGTCTCCCGCAACCTCGGAGCCCTGGAGAGTGCGCTGGGGGTGCGGTTGCTGCACCGCACCAGCCGCAACGTCACCCCGACCACGGCGGGGGTCCAGGTCCTGGCCAGGGCCAGGGTCGTGCTGGCCGAGGTCGACAACCTCGTACGCGAGGCCGTCGACGGGCACACGCGGCTGCGCCTGGGACACGCGTGGTCGGCGGTGGGGCGCCACACCGGGGAGTTCCAACGGCGCTGGGCCGACCTGTACCCCGGCACCGAACTGCACCTGGTCCGCACCAACTCGCCCACCGGGGGCCTGGCCGAGGGCCTGTGCGACCTCTCGGTCGTGCGGGCGGCCTTCGACGGGCGCAGGTTCGAGAGCGCCGTCGTGGGCAGGGAGCGCCGGTACTGCGCGATGGCCGCCGACGACCCCTGGGCCCGTCGGCGGTCGCTGCGGCTGTCCGAGATCGCCGGACGGCACCTGATCTTCGACCGGCGCACCGGGACCACCACCGCCGACCTGTGGCCCGAGGAGACCAGGCCGGTGATGGAGCACGTCAACGACATCGAGGACTGGTTCGCCGAGATCGCCACCGGGCGCAGCGTCGGCATCACCCCGGAGAGCACGGTGGCCCAGCACCGGCGCCCCGGGATCGTCTACCGTCCGGTGCGCGACGCGTCCACGATCCCGGTCCGCGTGGTGTGGCGGCGGCACGACCCCCATCCGGCCACCCACGCGGCCGTCGCCCTGCTGACGGAGCTGTACCGGGGGCGGTGAGGACCCCGGCCCGCGGGGAGCCGGCCGGGTCAGACGTCCGAGGGGACGCGCTGCCCGGCGGGCGGTGCGGCGTGCGGCGGGGCGTGTCGGCGGGCGCCCTCGTCCGGGACGCCGCCGGGGTGGGCGGTGTACACCCGAACCCCCGCGTCCTCGGGAGCCAGCAGCAGGGCGCGGCCCACCGTGGACCGGGCGTGGGCGCAGCCGCGCACGACCATCGGCAGGCTCAGCGCGAACAGCGCCCCGGCGGCCATGTGGATCACGGTGGTGGCCACGACGGGGTTGTCCGGGACGACGTAGGTCCCCAGGTCGGTGTAGCCGGGGACGGTGTACAGGGACCACCCCCACAGGGGGTGGAGCAGGCCGGCCGCGGCCCCGGCCCACCAGGTGACGGTGACGCAGAAGCCGACCACGGCGACCGGCAGTCCCACGGCGGCGTGCAGCGCGTCCAGCCAGCTCTGCCTGCAGGCGAGGGCGCCGAGAGCCCGGCGCAGGGGGCCCGTGCCGGGAGCGGGGGAGCGGTAGGGGCGGCGCACCACCGGTCGGCCGTGGAGGTCGGCCAGGCGGATCCGCTCGACGTGGGCGAGTCCCCTGGCGGCGTGCAGGGTGCCCGCGGCCAGGAACAGCCCGGCCCCGACCACTGCGGTGCCCGCTCCCGCGGCCAGACCTACCACGACGAGCACGAAGGAGACGAGGGCGAGGGGGAACCCCCACAGGTTGTAGCGGGAGTCGGCGACGACCTGGGCGAAGACGGACTTGGGCCTGTTCATGGCACCGAAACTACGCCCGGAGGGGCCGTCCGTCAGGGTCGCACGCATGCGCATCGGTGGTGGTGCGGCCCCCACCGCGCGTTGGCGCCGGGACACGCCTTCCCGGCTCACAGGCCGTTGAGGAAGGTGATGACCCCGACCCCCTCCAGGGCCGCGACGGCCCCCGTCTGGGCGAGGCCGTTGATCAGGAGGAGGAAGCCGACCAGGCCGATGATCCACCCCATCGCCTCCCGGGAGCCGGACTCGACCCTGGTGCGCCAGCGCTCCAGCCGGGGACGCAGCCGCTCGCCCAGGGCCCGGTGGCCCAGGTAGAGCAGGACCGGGGGGAGCACCATCACCGCGTTGTAGGCGGCGAGCAGGGGGAGCCAGGTCGCGGCGGGCAGCTCGGCGGTGGTCATGATGCCGATCGCACCGAAGTAGGGGAAGGCCGTGCCGCCCTCCAACAGGCCGGTGGCCAGGCCCAGGCCGACCATCGCGACCGTGCGGAAGGAGGCGGGTCTGCGCGGCTCGCGCGGCTTGGTCGGCATGAGGAAGCTGTAGACCAGCAGGCCGCCGCCCAGGACGACCATCGCCCAGCCGACGAGGGCGCTGTCGGCCAGACCGCCGAGGGTCTCCAGCAGGACGCCGAGGCCGAGCACGAGCGCGCAGCCGAGCACGAAGTAGAAGAGGGCGACGGTGCCCAGGAAGGTGAACAGGGGACGGGCCACCGAGCGCGCGCCGCTCAGCAGCACGTACAGGGAGATGCCGAGGGTGGCCGGGCTGAGCGTGTCCAGCAGGGCCAGTCCGGCGACGGGCAGCAGTACTTCCCAGGGGGGCATGGAGGACTCCTCGCAGTTTTTATCGCACGACTGTGTGAAATAAAATAACACAGATGTGTTAGAAAGATGGCGTGCCAAAGATCGTCGATCACGAACAGCGCCGCCGGGAACTGGCCGAGGCCCTGTGGCGGGTCATCGCCGCCTCCGGCCCCGCCGCCGTGTCCATCCGCTCCGTGGCGGCCGAGGCGGGCTGGTCCCCGGGAGCACTGCGCCACTACTTCCAGACGCGCGAGGAACTCCTGGTCTTCGCCATGAACCTGTCCGAGGACCGCGCCACGGAGCGGATCAGGGGCCTGTCCGCGCGGCAGCCCGCCGACATGCCGCTGACCGACCGCGTGGCCGAGTACGCCGAACAGCTCCTGCCCCTGGACGAGACGCGCCGGGCCGAGTACCGGGCCTGGGAGTCCGCCCGGATCCTGGGCGAGCACGACAAGGACCGGGCCCAGCGCTGGAACCTCCAGCGCAGGCTCTACCGGCAGCTGGTCGCCTCGCTCGTCGGAACCCCGGTCGGGGACCCCTTCCAGCCCCATGCCGACCCCTGGGTGGAGGAGTGGGCCGGCTACCTCCACACCCAGGTGGACGGGCTCTCCCTCGAACTGATGGTCACCCCGGGGATGCTCGACGCGGACGACGCCCGGCGTCGCCTGCGGAGCTTCCTGGTGCGGACCGGGGAGGCGTGGCGGCACCGGGCGGACCCCTGACCTGGGGGTGCGTGAGGTGCCGGTTTTCGCGCTGGGGGTCCGTATTTGCCCGACTTCGCGGTAGTCGATACTGGGTGGTGTCAGTGACCGCAAGCGACGGGGGAGACACGCGTGACCACCAGCCAGACCAGCGAGACGGCAGCCGGCGGGCCGCTCAGTCCGACCTACCGGCACGCCGTCCCCGCGGACGTCCCGGCCCTCGTCGAACTGGTCAACGCCTGTTACCGGGGCGACTCCTCCGCAGGGGGCTGGACCACGGAGGCCCACCTGCTCGACGGCCAGCGCGTGGACGCCGAGGGCATGTCCGAGCTGCTGGGGCGCACCAACACGATCGTCCTCGTCGCCGAGGCCGACGGCCTCCTCGTGGCCTGCTGCGAACTCCAGCGGGGCGTCAACGGCGCCTACTTCGGGATGTTCTCCGTCCGTCCCGCCATCCAGGGCGGCGGGCTGGGACGGCAGGTGCTGGCCGAGGCCGAGCGCACCGCCGTCACGGAGTGGGGCTGCCGCCTGATGCGGATGAAGGTCCTCAAGCAGCGCCCCGAGCTGATCGCGTGGTACGAGCGGCGCGGCTACACCGGTACCGGCAAGACCGAGCCCTTCCCCTACGGGGACGAGACCTTCGGCCTCCCCAGGCGCGCCGACCTGGCGTTCGTCGAGCTCACCCGGGAGCTGCCCGCCCCGTGACCCGGGGCGTCCGGCCCCTCAGTCCTGTTCGAGGTTGGCCGACATCCGCTCCAGGACGTCGACGGCCACGCGGTACTCCTCGTCGCCGATCCCCCGCGTGAGCCGTGCCCTGGCCTCCTTGACCCGGGAGAGGAGCTTGTCGTGCTCGGCCTCGCCCCGGGGCGTGAGCGCGAGGGCGACCAGGCCCTCGACCCACCCCAGTTCGCGCAGGCGGTCGACGGCGGGGGCGACCGTGGACTCGTCCTCCTCCAGGAAAGGGGCCAGTCTGCGGTCGAGGTCGGCGGTCGTGCCGGGCTCGGTGTGCAGGGAGTTGAGCACCTGCCAGTGGCGGCGTCCCAGCGACTCCGAGGCGAGAACCCGGTCGAAGTCGTTCTCGATGAGCCGGTCCAGGTGCTTGAGCCAGTAGCCGATGGGCAGGTCGGACATGCTTCCTCCAGCGGGCCGCGTACATGCGTACACTGCCGCGCGTGCGCGGCAGGTCGACGATATGCCGCCCGACCGCGGCTTGTCAGGGGCTCGCGACGGTGTCGCGCCGGCAGGCTCCCCGGGGCCGCCCGTGGCCGAGGCGGAGGGAGGCCCCCGGCGGCCCGCTGTCCCGGGACGCCTTGTCACCACCGACCGCTAGCGTTCGGCCATGCCCACCGAGACCCTCCCGCCCGGACTGCGGATCATCCGCGGCGACGCCACGAGTCCCCGGGCCGCGGGGCCCAAGATCATTGCCCACGTGTGCAACGACCGGGGCGGCTGGGGCAAGGGGTTCGTGCTCGCCGTCTCCCGGCGGTGGCCCGGACCCGAACGCGACTACCGTGCCTGGCACCGCGAACGTGCCCGCAACGACTTCGCCCTGGGCGCCGTACGCCTGACCGCGGTCGGGTCCGAGACCTGGGTGGCCAACATGGTGGCCCAGCACGGCACGGGGCGGGGCAGCGGCGGGCCGCCCATCCGCTACGACGCGGTCGCCGCCTGCCTGCGCGCACTCGCCGCGCACGCCCTCGACCTCCGCGCGACCGTGCACATGCCCCGTATCGGCTGCGGGCTCGCCGGCGGGAAGTGGTCACGCGTCCAGCCCCTGGTCGAGAGCGAACTCCTCGACCGGGGGATCGGGGTCACCGTCTACGACGTCGACTGAGCCGTGCGCGTGGGGCTGCAGAGGGCCCCGGGACGACAGCCGGTGCTGCGGAGGCCGTCGTCCCCGGGTCCGCGGCACGCGTACCGCGGACCCGGGGCGCGCTACCGCCTGTCAGGCGCGGCCGGCCCTGCGGGCGAACAGGGCGACGCCCGCGGTGGCGACGAGGACGCCCGCGGTCGCCCAGGTGAAGGCGGTCCTGTACCCCTCGACGGCCGCGTCGATGTCGCCGGACGCGCCCGCGGCGACCGCCGCGCCGACCAGGACGGCCATGCCGGTGGCGCCGCCGAGCTGGTCCACCGAGCGCTGGACGCCCGAGGCGACCCCCGCGTCGTCCTCGGTCACCCCGTGCAGGGCCGCGTTCTGCAGGGCGATCAGGCCGACGCCCATGCCGACGCCGACCAGGACCATGCCGGGCATGGCGTCGGTCCACAGGTCGCCGTCGACCGGCAGCCTCGACAGCCAGGCGGTTCCGGCGGCGGTCGCCAGCAGGCCGGCGATCGCCGCCCCGGAGAGTCCGAGCGCGCCGATGACGCGGCCGACCACGGTCGCCGAGGCCAGGATCGCCGCGCAGAACGGCACGTACGCCAGCCCCGCCTGGAGCGGGCTCATCCCCAGCACCTGCTGGAGGTAGAGCGTCACCAGGAGGAACGAGGTCGACAGCGCCGCGCTGAGCAGCACCGTCGCCGCGTTGGCCACCGTCCTGGTCCTGTTCGCGAAGAACGACAGCGGCACCAGCGGGTTGGCCGACTTCGCCTCGACCAGGACGAACAGCCCCAGCGCCGCGACCCCCGCGGCGAGCGGACCGAACACCTGCGGGTCGCCCCAGGGGGCCTCCGCCGCCCGCAGCACCCCGTAGACCAGGGCGAGGGGGCCGGCGGTCAGCAGCACCGCGCCCGTGACGTCGGGGCGGCGCCGCACGGGTGCGGACGCGTCGGCGGGCGCCGTGTCCCCGGACCCGCCCGCCGCACGGCGGGCGCCGTCGGGAGCGACCAGGAGCGGGACGGCGACCAGGACCACCGCCACCACGGGGAGGTTGACGAGGAAGATCCACCGCCAGTCGAGCAGTTCGGTGATCACTCCGGACAGCAGCACCCCGCCGACCAGCCCGGAACTGGAGATCGCCCCCCAGATGCCGAGCGCCCTGGCGCGCTCCCGGGGAGCGGGGAACAGCATGGCGATGAGCGACATCGCCGCCGGGGAGGCCAGGGCCTCACCCGCCCCCTGCCCGAAGCGCGCGGCCAGGAGCCACGGCAGGTCGGGGGCCGCACCGGCCACGAGCGAGGCCGCGCCGAACAGGGCGGCGCCCAGCAGCAGCATGCGGCGTCGGCCGAGCAGGTCGCAGATCCTCCCGCCGAGGAGCAGCAGGCCGCCGCCGACGAGCGTGTACCCGGCGACGACCCAGGTCAGGCCCTGGGGTCCGGCGCCGAGGTCCGCCCCGATGGAGGGCAGGGCGATGTTGACGACCGTGACGTCCACGGCGATGAGGAACTGCAGCATCGAGACCGCAGCCAGGGCCCACCAGCGGCGGGTACGGGTGAAGCGCTCCTGGCGGCCGGAGCGCGCGCCAGGAGTTCGGAACGAGGTCATGTGTGATGGCCGATCGGGTCGGGCCCGCCCGGAGGCGGGCCGAGAACGGAAAGAGAGAACAACCGTTCCGCCCGCGCGGCACGCCGAACGGGCCCCGCCGGTCCTCCCAGGACACGGCGCGGCGCGCGGCGGGCGCGGACGCCCGCCTACTCCGTGACTGCGACTGCCATCATGGACGGCATTCTAGGAGCCCCGTGCCGCCCGGCGCACCCGGTTTTCCCGGCCGCCCGCCCCGGGAGGGGAGCGAACCGGGTGAGCCGGAAAGGGGCGACGGACGGTTGACCGCGCCTGCGGGCGGGAGGGAGCCGCGTGCGCACCCGGCGGCCCCGCTCGCTCTGGCCTAGTCTCGGTCGGTAATATAGTTCGTATATGAACGTTCATGAGCGAACTAATCAGTGGTCGAGTGAGACCGTTGCGGCGAGCCCGATGCTCGCGGTGATCGCCGCGGCGCGTGTGCTGGAGTCCCAGGTGAATGAGGCGCTGTCCTCGGTGACGTTGTCGTTGGCGCGGTTGGCGCTGCTGCACCGACTCGCGGACAGTACGAAGCCGGTGGGCCTGAAGGATCTGGCCGAGGCGCTGGGGTGCTCGAAGTCGAACGCGAGTGTGCTGGCGGATCGGATGCTTCAGGAGGGGTACCTCACGCGCGAGACGGACCCGGCGGACCGGCGCGGTGTCCTGCTTTCCTTGACTCCGGCGGGTGCGGCCGCGCATGCGGCGGGGTTCGAGGTGGTGGCCCGTCAACAGGACGAGGTGTTCGCGGACGTGGCGCCGCGGGACTGCGACACACTGCTGCAGGTCCTCGGGCAGGTCACGCGGTGAGCGCACCCTGGAGCCGCACACCCGTCCCGGGGCTGGTGCGGAGCGCGGCTGACGGGGCGCCGGACGGGGCTGGGGCGCTCGCCATCCGGATCCGGCGGCCCCGAGGCGTGTCCGTCGTGTTCTCCCGCGCCGTGGGCCCTGCCGCACTCGGGTGGAACCAGCCGGACCGCAGCCGCATCGAGCCCGTGACCGGGACGCCGCCGAGGAACGGAACAGGACAGAACCTGACATGAACCAGCCCCGAGACGGCAAACCGCAGACCCGGCGCATCCTGGACACACCGCTCCGCCTGCGCAGCGGCCTGGTCCTGCGCAACCGCGTCGTCAAAGCCGCGATGGAGGAACAGCTCGCAGGGCCGCGACGGCAGCCCGATCACCGCCTCGTCACCCTCTACCGGCGACTCGCCGACGGTGGCGCCGGGCTGCTCATCACCGGCCACGTCATGATCGAACGCCGGGCCGTCGCCCAACCGGGCGACATCGTTCTCGATGAGGCCAGCGACCTCGACGCGTTTCGCCGCTGGTCGGCGGCCGCGGGCACGCTCCCGGTGTTCATGCAGTTGAACCATCCCGGGCGGGTCGTGCGCCGCGACACCGGCTCCATCGCCTACGCCCCCTCCCCGGTCCCCGTTCAGGCCGGCGGGTTGTCCGGACTCTTCGCACCCCCGGTGGAGATGACCGCATCGGACATCACCCGCACGATCGGCCAGTTCGCCGCCTCGGCCCGCCTCGCCCGGGAGTCGGGTTTCGCGGGTGTCGAGATCCACGCCGCCCACGGATACCTGCTGTCGCAGTTCCTCTCCCCACTCGTCAACAACCGTACCGACGAATGGGGCGGGGCTCTGCGGCAACGGGCCCGACTGCTGCTCCGGGTCGTGGACGCGGTGCGCGACAGCGTGCCGGACTCGTTCCCCGTCGCGGTGAAACTCAACTCCGCCGACTTCCAGCGCGGCGGCTTCGACATCGACGACGCCGCTGAGGTCATCGACTGGCTGTCTCCCGCCGTCGACCTGGTCGAACTCTCGGGAGGCAGCATCGAGTCGCTCGCAACAGCGGGGCATCCCGCCGACAACCGCACCCTCGCCCGCGAGTCCTACTTCCTCGACCTCGCCACCCGCCTCGTCGGACGGACCGCTACCCCGCTCATGCTCACCGGCGGCATTCGCCGCGGCCACGTAGCGGAGAACGTCCTACGGCAGGGTTTCGCGCTCGCCGGGGTCGGCACCGCCTACGCGCAGAACCCCCGCGCGGTACGGCAGTGGCTCGACGGACACGATGCCCCCGTCGCCCCGCCCACGACGTGGATCCGCTCGAAGGCCCTGCGCGCCGCCGCCGTCCAGGCCGCCGTCACGGACCGCCTCCACACCGGCGCCTGTGACCGGCGCCGCCCCCGAATGCCGACCGGCGCGGCCCTCCTCGCCGACCAGATCCGCCGGGCCCGGCAGCTCCGGCACTACCGGAAGGAGCAGGACGAGGCGGTCTGAGGCTCCGGCCGACGAGGCGTTCCCGCGGTACCGGCGGAAAAGGACGGGACGGGTTCCGAGCCGGGAACCGGTGGGTCCGGCCGGAGCCCGTTCCGGGCGGAGCAGGTGTGCGCGGATGAGTGGTCGGAGAGCCTGCGGAACTTCTCGGAGATCGGTCGGGAGGAACCGGCCAGGTTCTCCTCCCCGGTCCCGGCCGGTCCGGGAACCGCGGGGGCGGCGCGGTCAGGCACGGCACAGGATCGCGCCGTGCGGGACCACGAACACCCCGTCGGGGTCCCGGCTCCAGGCCGTCCACCCGCGCGAGATGCGCTCCAGCTCCTCCCGGGTGGCGTCGCCCTCGGCGACGGCCTGCCGCCCCAGGTCGGACTCCAGGATGCGCCGGGCCCACATGCCGCCCCACCAGGCGCGGCCGTCGGGGTCGGAGTGGCTCCACACCTCGGCCACGTAGGTGACGTCGGTGAACCCGGCCTCACGGGCCCAGGCCGCCAACCTGCGGCCCGCGTCGGGCTCGCCGCCGTTCCCGCGCGCGACCCGCTGGTAGAGGTCCATCCAGGAGTCCAGCTCGGGCAGGCGCGGATACCAGTACATGCCGGAGTAGTCTGCGTCGCGGGCGGCGACGGTCCCGCCGGGACGGGCCACCCGGCGCATCTCGGCCAGCGCCCGGACCGGGTCCGCGACGTGCTGGAGGACCTGGTGGGCGTGGACGACGTCGAAGGAGTCGTCGGGCAGGTCCAGGCGGTGCACGTCCGCGACCCGGAACCCGATGTTCTCGACCCCCGCCGCGGCCGCGGTCGCGCGGGCGAGGTCGACCGCCTCGGGGGAGGAGTCCACCGCGGTGACCGGCCCCGGGGCGACCCGCCGGGCGAGGTCGACGGTGATGCTGCCCGGGCCGCAGCCCACGTCCAGCAGGGAGCGGCCCGGGGCCAGCCGGTCGAGCGCGTAGGCGGCGGAGTTCTCCGCGTCGCGCCGTCGGTAGGAGTCGGTGACGGCCGGATGGTGGCCGTGGGTGTAACGCGTCATGGATCGCCCTCTCACCGGGTCGCGAGGCCTGTCGACACGTTCGACCCTACACCCCGCGTCTCTTACAGTGAGATACCTTTCTCGCTATATGAGACAAAATGAGCGTCGGACGGGGCCAGGCGCTCCCGGAGCGCGTCCATGTCGGGGACGAACCACAGGCCGCGGCCGCGGTTGGCCTCCCTGACCAGGTCACGCAGGGCGGTGCTCGCTGCCACGTGCACGGAGACGTCCCCCACGACGGCCAGCCCCATCCCGTAGGTGACGAACTTCTGCGTCACGGCTCCCGCCATGCCGGTGCGCAGCGAGAAGAAGTCCCCGTCGATCCGTTCGACCGGCAGGACGACCCACGAGGCGCCCCCGCAGGAGGCCTCGCCGATGAGGTCGATCGCCTCGGTCTCACCGCGCAGGGGCGGGCCGTCGGCCGCGCACACCATGACCCGGACGCCGCCCAGTTCCCGCAGGACATCGGCCATCGGCCCGCTCACCCTCTTTCCTCGTTCACCATGACGTCGATGAGCTCCAGGACCGCCGCGGTCGCGGAGAGGTCGCCCAGGACGACGACCTTCAGGCTCGCGCGCTCCCTGTCGTGGACGGTCTGGACGTGGACCTTCGCCGCGCCGCCCGGCGCCCCGAAGAGGGAGGACGTGACCAGGGTGGTCAGGCGCGAGGCGTCGTCGGGGCCGATCCCGTCCACCCGCACGACCGTGGAGGCCTCCGCTGTGCGCCCTCCGCCGTCGGCGGGCGCCTCCGGCCGGGGGAGGGGGCCGCCGGTGAACTCCTCCAGGTCCTGGCGCCGGACCCGGTACTGCTTGCCGATCCGGGTCGCCCTGAGCCGCCCGTCGCGGATGTAGGCCCGCACCGTCTTGACGTGCAGGTCCAGGAGCTCGGCCACCTGGTCCACCGAGTAGTACTGCTGATCCAACGCACTCTCCCCATCGGGGCGCTTGAAACTTCTCTATACATCCCTGACATTACCTTACGAAAGAGGAGTTTAAAGCTATATGGGACTTCCTGAGTGTGGAGAGAGAAAAACCGCGACCGCCCGATGAGTCGCGCCGTCCGGCCCGGTCGGTACGTGTAGGAAGGACGCGGGGAACCGCGCCCCTGTCGAGAGGACGACCGATGAGCACGCTGAACAAGATCACGCCCTGCCTGTGGTTCGACACCCGCGCGGAGGAGGCCGCGAACTTCTACGTCGGGCTGTTCGAGAACTCCCGCATCCTCAGGGTCCGCCGCTTCGGTCCCGGGGGACCCCGCCCCGCGGACATGGTGCTCACCGTGGACTTCGAGATCGACGGCCAGCAGATCACCGCCCTCAACGGCGGCCCCGAGTTCACGTTCTCCGAGGCCGTCTCGCTCCAGGTGATCTGCGACAGCCAGGAGGAGTCCGACCACTTCTGGGCCGCGCTCGGCGAGGGCGGCCAGGAGAGCCGGTGCGGATGGCTCAAGGACAGGTTCGGCTTCTCGTGGCAGGTTTTCCCGGCAGAGCTGGACGACCTCCTCGACGACCCCGACCCGGCACGCGCCGAGCGCGCCATGCGGTCGATGCTCTCGATGACCCGCATCGACCTGCCCGAGGTCCGCCGGGCCATGGACCGGGCCTGAGCGGCGGCGGAACGGGCCTACGCCCTCCGAAGCCGGAGCGCGCGAGCCGGCCCCGGCTGTGCGACCGGCGCGGCCGGGAGCTCGCCGGCCGCCCCTGTCGGCCCCGCGTCGGAAGCGGCGGGGAACCGGGCCCGGCCGCCGGGAGCGAAGGGCCTCGACCGTTCCCCGGAAGGGGGCGGGCCCGGAGGGGCCGTGGGAAGGGCGGCCACGGCCCACCCCCGGCCGGAGTCCCTGACCGGTGTCCGCACCGGGGCGCCCTCCCGGTCGGGGAGGGCGCCCGGGACGTACGGTCCCGGTCGGCGGGAACGGGTCAGCGGTGGAGCGCTCCGTCCTCGGAGTCGTGGTCCAGCCCCAGCACCGCCAGCAGCTGGGCCAGGTCCTCGGGGTCCGCCGCGTGGGTGTAGACCGCGCGCCGCGCGTGGTCGGCCTCGCCCTCGCCGGTCGCGAAGCGCCGGGCGTTCATCCCCTCGGCCGTCACGAACCGGCCCTCGGGGCTGTCCGGGGTCACCCACTGGCGCTGCTCGGCGACGGTCCAGGTCTGCCAGAGGTGTTCTCCGGTGATGACCCTGCCGGTGGCGTCGGCCGAGTTCAGGAGCTTGAGGAGCGCGGGGTTCATGAATTCTCCAGTGGTGTGAGAGCGGGTTCGATGATGTGGCCGCGGACTGCCTCGAAAGGGCTCGCCGTCACCGGTGGGCCGGTGGGCTGGTGCGGTTGCTCGCTGCGTGGGATGCTCCGGGTTCGATGGTTCCGCCCGCGGGCCCCGGCAAGGGGCGGCCGCGTGGTGGTGTGCTCGGGGTCCTTCTCCCCCAGTATCGCACTTCGGCCCCGCCATCACCGCCCCGGGACGGGGCGGATGTCGCGCGGTTCCGCCCCGATCACGGAAACGGTCCCGTCCGGCGCCGCGGGGCGGTCGTGTGGGTTCCGGCGGTCCCCGCGAATCCCCGGGGTCCGGGGAGTCGCGGGGACCGTGGTTTCCGAGGGGGAGGGCGAGGTTCTTCGAGGCGCCGGACCGGGAGGCGGCCGTGTCCCGGGGGCTGCCCGGGCGGTCGGCGACGAGCCCTGACACGGCGGCTGACCGGCCGCGGAAGGCAGGTGCGCGCGACCGCGGGAAGACGGGCACGAGCCGCCTGGGGCGGGGCGGACGCCCCCTACACCCGGATGAGGGTCAGATAGGCGAAGCCGAGCGTCTCCCGGGTGCCGCGGACACGGAACTCGCGGTGCCGGTCGGCCCGGGCGCGGACCTCCTCGGCGTCGGGGGAGTCCGGGTTCTCCAGCAGCCAGTCCTCCCACCCCTGGGCGTGCCGGGACTCGAAGTCGTCCCATTCCTCCAGGGTCGCCTGGGACAGCGCCCGGAGCCGGAACCCGTGGGAGAGGGCGAGGTCGACCAGGTCGGGCACCGATCCGTACTGGGCGAGCGGGATGTCCTGCATGACGCCCAGCTCCTCCGGGGTGGGCTCGCGCAGCCAGAAGCCCTCGCCGAACAGGAGCCGTCCACCGGGAGCGAGCAGGTCGCTCGCCGCCGCCAGGGCGTTGCCGGTGTGCGTCACCGGATCACCGCCCCACACGTGGGACGCCCCGTTGTTGACCACGACGTCCGCCTCGGTCCCCGCCCATTCCCCGACGTCGCCGACCACCAGTTCGACGCGGTCGTCCAGCCCCCGTGCCGCGGCGAGTTCGCGCCCGTGCCGGACGTAGTCCTCCTTCCGGTCGATGCCGAAGCCGGTCGCGGTCGGCTCGGACTCCAGGGTGCGCAGGAGGAACTCGGCCCAGCCGCAGCCGACGTCGACGATCCGGCGCCCCTCCAGGGGCCCGAGGGTCCGGATCAGCCGCGCCGCGTGCGCGTCGGAGAGCGGGCCGTTGAAGTCGGAGTCGCGGTACAGGGGAGGTATCTCGGGAGTGGCCATCAGGGCAGGATGGCGCAGGGGGCCGATCGAGTCCAGGGATTTTCGTTCGGCGCCCCCGGCCGTCCGTGCGCATCCTTCGCGCCAGCGCACGTCAGGGCCTCAGCGCGCAGTCCCCGCAGTAGCCCCCGCCGGGCAGCCGGTAGTACAGGCAGCACGTCGTGCGCCGGAACACCCCCGCACCGCCGGCGTCCGTCCCCGCGTACCCGCCGGTGCCCTTCAGGGCCGTCCGCCCCAGCAGGTCGCCGACCAGGGCCTCGGCCTCTGCGCGCCGCTCGGGCCGGGCCGCGCCCAGCGAGCGGGCGGCCCCCGCCAGGGCCGAGGCCGTGTTGCCCCGCAGCAGCCCGGGGGCCACTCGGCCCGTTCCGGACAGGCTCCGGGCGACCCCCGTCAGCACGCCGAGGAGCACCGCCGCCTCGATCCGGTCGGCGGTCCGCCGGGGACCGCCGACCACCGCCTCGGCCGTCTCCTGGGAGGTGCGCAGCACCAGGGGCCCCTCCCTGTGCGGATCCCACCGGAACCGCGCCGCGTCCAGCAGCACACCGTGGCACAGGGCCGCCGCCAGTACCGGGGAGAGGATCCGCGTGGCCAGCCCCTGCTGGAAGAGCGACGCCGCCACCCTCCACTCCACCTCCTCGCCGGTGTGCCCGGCCGGTGGGCCCGACCGCGCGCGCACCCGCTCCACCTCGGCCGCGAGGACCTGTCGGCCGGCCCCTCCCGGGGAGACCCAGCCGGGCCCCGGGGGCTCCTCCTCCAGCGCGAACAGCGCGTTGATCCGGCCGACGTCCTCCAGGACCGGCCGCACCGGGACGCGGACGCCTCCCATGCGCACCCCTTCCTCCGGTGGGTAGTGCCAGCACCACCCGTGCTCCACGTGCTGACGGCCTCGTGCCGCCGTACCGCGGTTCCCTAGATTGGTGGCGTGACCGGTCTGAGCAGTCGTGGCGGCGGACGGGGCGGCGGGAGGGGCCTGCTGCCCGTCCTCGCCGGGCTGCCCCGCGTCGCAGAAGCCTACGGGCCGACCTGGCGGGTCCGCATGGTGGAGCTCCTCCACCTGGTCACGTCACTGGCCCTGGCCCTGTTCTACCTGGTGCCCGCGTGCCTGCTCGTGGTCTCCGCCACCTGGGTCGGTTTCGCGGTCACCCTGCCCTGGCTGCCGGACACCCCCGATCGGGGCCTCGGCGGGCTCGCCGTGGACGCGCTCCTGATGCTGGTGGCCTCCCCGGTCGCCGCCTCGCTGCTGGCGCGCCTGGCCTGCCGGGTCCAGCGCGAGCGCCTGGGTGCGGTGTTCGGGATCGTGGAGACCAGCCCGCCCGACCCCCTCCCGGGCGACGGTCCGGTGGTCCGCGCCTGGCGGTTCGTGTTCGGGCGCGACGCCTGGTCGATGATCGTCTACAGCACCGTCGCCGGGCTCCACGGCCTCGTCGCCGGAGGCCTCGTGATGTTCCTCGTGGTGTGCGGCGGCGCGGCGGCCGTCGGGGCCCTGTTCGGGATCATGTTCGTCCTGGCCCAGGGCGCCCCCGAGGACATCGCCGGGCCGCTCGCCCTGGTCGCCGTCGGTCCGCTGCTGGCGCTCGTCGGGCTGCGGCTGACCCCCTCCCTGGTCGCCACCGAGGTCCTCCTGCACCGGATGCTCCTCTTCGAGGCCCCGGAGCTGCGCATCCGACGGCGCCTCGTCCACGTCCAGGACAGCCGCCTGCGCATGGTCGACGCCGCGGAGGCCGAACGGCGCCGGATCGAACGCGACCTGCACGACGGGGCCCAGCAGCGCCTGCTCGCCCTCACCATGACCCTCACACGGGCCCGCTCCCGTGTCACCGCGGACCCGCAGAAGGCCCTGGAGCTCATCACCGAGGCCCAGCGGGAGTCCCGCGAGGTGATGGACGAACTGCGTCAGGTCGCGCGGGGCCTGCACCCCCGGGTCCTCACCGACCACGGCCTGGGCGCGGCCCTCCCGGTCGCCGCGGGGCGCGCCCCCGTCCCCGTGCGTGTGGACGTGGACCTGCCCGAGCGACCCTCGCAGCGTGCGGAGGGGGTCGCCTACTACGTGGCGTGCGAGGCGCTGAACAACGTCGCCAAGCACGCCGGGGCCGCACGGGTCACCGTGTCCGCCGAGCTGGTGGCCGGCGGGGCCCGCGGGTCCGCCGACCGGCTCCGTCTCACCGTCACCGACGACGGGGTCGGCGGGGCCGACCCCGAGGCCGGCACGGGCCTGTACGGACTGTGGGACCGCGTCGACGCGGTCGACGGCGTCCT
Source organism: Nocardiopsis sp. NPDC055824 (assembly GCF_053616335.1). NCBI lineage: Bacteria > Bacillati > Actinomycetota > Actinomycetes > Streptosporangiales > Nocardiopsidaceae > Nocardiopsis > Nocardiopsis sp. NPDC055824. The sequence continues at coordinate 62,963 of NZ_JBSHDN010000007.1, read as the reverse complement.
GACGGTCCACAGTCCGGCCGGCGGGGGAACCGTCCTGACCGCCGACATCCCATGGGAGGCATGACCGTGTACAGCGGTGCGAACGCGGCGACGGAACCGGAGCCCGAGAAGGGGCCCCGGGTGATCATCGCCGAGGACTCGGTCCTGCTGCGCAGCGGCATGGCCCGGCTGCTGGAGGACGCGGGCGTGGAGATCGTCGACCAGGTCGGCGACGCCGACGCCCTCCTGAGGTCGGTGGAGGAGCATCCCGACGTGGACCTGTGCCTGGTCGACATCCGCATGCCGCCCACCTTCTCCGAGGAGGGCATCCGGGCGGGCGTCGCGATCCGGCGTTCCCATCCGGAGGTGGCGGTGCTGCTGCTGTCCCAGCACGTGGTGAGCCGCTATGCCGCCGACCTGCTGGGCGGCGGGTCCAGCAAGGTCGGCTACCTGCTCAAGGACCGGGTCGCCGACATCGACGAGTTCCTGGCGGTGCTGCGCAGGGTCGCCGGTGGCGGCGCCGCCATCGACCCCGAGGTGGTGTCACAACTGCTCAGCCGACACAGGGACAGCGCCATGGACCGCTTGACCCCCCGCGAGAGCGAGGTGCTGGAGGTGATGGCCCAGGGGCTGAACAACGCGGGGATCGCGTTGCGCCTGAGCGTCACCGAACGCGCGGTGGAGAAGCACATCCGCTCCATCTTCACCAAGCTCGACCTCGGCCAGGACGACCACGACCACCGCAGGGTCCAGGCCGTCCTGCACTACCTGCGCGGCGCCGACCGCACCTGACCGCACCGACATCCGGAGGGCGGGAGTCCTCCAGGAAGGAAAGACAGTGACATTCAAGGCACGGGGGCTGTACGCCTCGTCGAGCAAGGAGCCCCGCCGCAGGTTCCGCGTGGGCCCCTGGCTCGTCATCGGCGGCGTGCTGGTGGCGATCATGGTGGCGGCGACCTCGTTCTCCGTGCTGGGCAGCGTGGGCGTGGACAGGGGCGACCGCAGCGACTCCTTCGCCGGGATCCGGACCCTGGAGGTCGACAACCGCACGGGCGGCGACGTCGTCCTCGCCGGCGGCGGCGACGAGGTCGTGGTGGAGCGCACCCTGCGCGGCACGCCCCTCACCGAGCCGAGGGAAGGGGCCGAGGCCGACGGGGACGGCCTCGAGGTGGAGGCCGTCTGCCAGGGCGTCCCCTTCTTCGGGGGGTGCGCGGTCAACTACGAGATCACCGTCCCGGAGGGGACCGAGGTGACCGTGGAGACCGTCAGCGGCCGGATCAGCGCGGAGAACGTCAACGGCGCACTGGAGCTGTCCACCACCAGCGGTCCGGTCGAGGTGTCCGACAACGTCGGCGACGTGGCCGTGGACACCACGAGCGGGCAGGTGTCACTGGCCGGGGTGGAGGGTTCGGTGGGGATCGACACCACCAGCGGCGAGGTCAGCGCCGCGGGCTCGGGCGAGAGGCTGGAGGCGTCCTCCACGTCCGGGCGGGTGGACGTGTCCGGGTTCGAGGCCGAGTCGGTCAGGGCCGAGTCCACCAGCGGCGACGTGGCCGTGGGCGGGGGCTTCACCACGGCGGAGGCCTCGACGGTCTCCGGTCGGATCGAGGTCGCCACCGGGGACGCCTTCGACACGCTGACCCTGGACACCACCAGCGGCAGCATCGACGTGCGGGTCCCCAGGGGCGCCTACGACGTCACCGGTGACTCCACCTCCGGGCAGCGGGACGTGGGCGTGGACGTCGAGGACGGGGCGGCGTCGCGCATCGACGCCAACACCGTCAGCGGCTCCCTCAGCGTCGAGCCGGGCTGACCGAGGCGGGGCTTCCTCAGCTCCGCTCGAAGCGCAGCGCCGCCCAGTCCGAGTCGATCGGCTCCTGGGCGGCGCGGCGCCAACCGGCGTCCACGAGCACGTCCCAGCCCTTGTCCGCGGTCAGGTCGGTGATGATGGTGCCGCCGCGCTGGGGGAAGCACACCCAGAGCCTGGTCCCCGGGCCCACGGAGGCGAGGGCGCGGGGGGCCTCGCGGTCCACGGTCCCCTTGTCCAGGGCGAACATGTGGACGTCGTCGTAGTCGGCGCCCTCGATGGGGCCCAGGTCGATGTGGATGTCGAGCGGTGGCTCCAGGAGCCGCAGGTAGCGCTCGGGGGCGTTGAGGACGAGCAGCCGGTCCCCGGGCCGTACCCCCAGCCTCCGTGCGAGCGTCTCCGACATGTCCTCCTCCGTTCGTGGTCCGGCGGGCGAGCTCGTCCGCCTCACTGGCCCCCACCGTACGGTTCCCGGGCGCCGAATCCGAGGACCTTCCCCGCCTCGCCCCCGAGATGACCCTGTTTTTAGGATGAGCCCATGACAGATGACAACGGTGGGCTGCGCTGGGGCGTGGTCGGAACCGGCGGTATCGCACACTCCTTCCTCGAAGGGCTCCGGGCCGTCCCCTCGGCCACGGTCACGGCGGTCGGTTCCCGCACGCGGGACCGGGCGGACGAGTTCGCGGACGCGTGGGGCGTCCCGGAGCGCCACGGCAGCTACGAAGAGCTGGCCCAGAGCCCGAACGTGGACGCCGTCTACGTGGCCACCCCCCACCCCTGGCACCACCCCAACACTCTGACCTGCCTGAACGCGGGCAAGCACGTCCTGGTCGAGAAGCCCATGGCGATGAACGCCCTCCAGGTGTCGGAGATGGTCGCGGCGGCGCGCGCCAACGACCGCTTCCTGATGGAGGCGATGTGGACGCGCTACCTGCCGGTCTCCCGCCTGGTCCGCGAGCTGGTGGACGACGGCGCGATCGGGGAGGTCTGCTGGCTGTCCGCGGAGTTCGGCGCCAACGTCCCCTACGACCCCGACCACCGGATCTTCAACGCCGACCTGGGCGGGGGCGCCCTGCTCGACCTGGGGATCTACCCGCTCGCCTTCGCCTCCCGCCACCTGGGCGAGCTGACGGTCGTGGGCGCCACCCGCCAGCTGTCGCCCGACCGCATGGTGGACACGCACACCACCGTCCTGGTGCGCGGGGAGAACGGGGCCACCGGGACCCTGTCCTGCTCCTCGCGCACCACGCTCCCCAACCGGGCGGTGGTGGCCGGGTCGAAGGGGTGGCTGGAGATCCCGAACTTCTTCGCGGCGACCACCGCGGTGCTGCACCGCGACGGCCGCGAGCGGGAGGAGTTCCACCGGCCCTTCCGGGCCAACGGCTACGAGTACGAGGCCGAGGAGGTCGCCCGGTGCGTGGCGGCGGGGGAGCGGGAGAGCCCTGACATGCCGTGGTCGGAGAGCCTGCACCTGGCACGGATCTCGGACCAGATCCGGGACGTGGGAGGGCTCGTGTACAGCCCGGCCAACGTCAAGGCCGTCCCCCTGGGATGAGCCCGGCCGCGCCCGCCCCGGTGGGCGCGGCGGGGACCGGCTCCCCGGGGACGGCTCCGCGCACGGGTCGGCCGCCGCTCGGGGGCCGCCGGCGGGCCCGCGCGCTGAGCGCGCGGGCCGCGGCGAACCGGGCCAGGCCGGGGACGCTCATGCGCGCGACGACCAGGACGGCGTCCTTGGGGCCGACCGCGTGGGCGAAGTAGTCGTCGATCGCCGGGTGGCCGCTGCGGGGCGGGACCCCGTAGACGTCGCCCTCGAACATGTGGTAGGCGTCGCGGACGCGCAGGCTCCCGGGGTCCAGCCGGGGGCCGTCCCCCAGCCACTCGGCCGCCTCGCCCGCGATGCGCCGGACCAGGGCGGGGAGGGGCCGGTGCTCGCTGGGGAAGACGCGTGCGGCGCCCAGGCCCTTGCGCCACCCGGCGTAGACCGCGGGGTGGCGGGTGCGCAGGACGACATAGGTGCGGCGCAGCGGGTGGGCGAGGATCTCCCGTGCCAGGAAGTGGGTCATCAGGGCGGAGGTCAGGCCGAACCGGCGGTGGGCGGGGACCACGCCCGCGGCGTCCAGGTACAGGGCGCGGCGCGAGGCGAAGCTGCAGCGGTGGTAGCCGCCCCAGCCGACGGGGACGCCGTCGGGGCCGAGGATGAGCGCCAGCGTGGAGACCTGGTCGAAGAACCCGGCGTCGACGCGGGCGCGCCAGTAGCCGGAGTGGTCGGCGCCGAAGGCGCGGGCGGCGAGTTCCCGCAGGGTCCCGTGGAGGCGCCTGCGGCAGTCCGGGGAGAGCGAGGCGGGGGAGTCCCACCGGGCGACCCGGTAGTCGGGGCCGAGGTCGCGGATGGTGGGCGGTGCGCTGAGGCCCCGCAGCTCAGGGCAGTGGAGTCGGGTTGGAGCGGGCACGGACACCCCTGCTTTCATTACTCTTCGGAGATAAATGACTCCCCAACGTAGTGGTTTTGGCGGGTTCGCGGGGCGAACTTCGACCAGAAGGTCCGCTCCCCGCCACGGTGGCCGTACAGGGGAATCCCCGCGCACGCGGGCGTCCCCCCGCTTCCGGCGGACCGCGGCGGCGTGCCGTTCGTGCACGGGCCGGGCACCGCCGACCCCCTCCACGGACCCGCCGGCGTCCACCGCGATCGTGGCGGGCCGACGACCGGTGTCCCCTGGACATCGCGGCCTGACCCGGGGCAGGGGGATCGGGGCGCTCAGCCGGAGGCGGCCCGGTTGAGCCGGACCGCCAGGCGGGCCATCTCGGCGCGCAGCTCGTCGGGTTCCTCCACCTCCATCTCGACGTCGAGCATGGCCAGGTAGCAGGCCATCACCCGGAACGAGCCCCCCGCGCACACCAGCACGCACCAGTTCTCGTCCGCGGGTTCGATCCGGCCGTGGTTGCCGATCCCGCGGCGCTCCGCCTCCTCGGCGGGGACGGCCAGCCTGATGCGGGCCTGGTGCGGCCACATGTGCACGCTCATCCGCTCCGCCAGGTAGGCGGCCACCCCCTGCGCGGGAGGGTCGCGCGGCGGGAACCGGGGGCCGGTCGGGGTGAGGGGACGCATCCGGTCCGCCCTGAAGGTCCGCCAGTCCTCGCGGGCGGTGTCCCAGGCCACCAGGTACCAGCGCCGTCCCCGGGAGACCAGCCGGTGGGGTTCGACGATCCTTCGCGAGAGGGTTCCGTCGTGGCTCTCGTAGTCGAAGCGCAGCCGCTCGCTGTCCCGGCAGGCCGACGCGACCAGGGTCAGCACGTCGGAGTCGACCGTGGGTCCGGCGCCGGGCATGGGGACGGTGAAGGCGCCCAGGGCGTCCACCCTCCGGCGCAGGCGCGAGGGCAGGACCTGGAGGAGCTTGGCCAGGGCGCGCACGGAGGTCTCCTCGATCCCCGACACCCCGCCCTGCGCCGCCGTGCGCAGGCCCACGGCGACCGCCACGGCCTCGTCGTCGTCCAACAGCAGCGGGGGCAGTGCGGCGCCCGCCCCCAGCTGGTAGCCGCCGCCGGTGCCCATGGTCGCCCGGATCGGGTAACCCAGCTCCCGCAACCGGTCCACGTCCCGGCGCACGGTACGCGGACTCACCTCCAGCCGGTCGGCGAGGTCCGCCCCCGGCCAGTCCTTGCGGGTCTGGAGCAGGGACAACAGGCGCAGCAGGCGTGCGGAGGTCGCTTTCATGCCCGCAGTCTGCCAGGGGTCCAGGACAGTCACGGTCCTGGACGCCGGGGCCGCCCGGGGGTTTCCCGCGTCCGGGACCCGCTCCGTCCGGGACCGGCGGGCGGTTCCCGGACGGAGCGGGGAGGGCGTCTTCCGGCCCCGCGCCCCGGCGGTGGCTCAGTCCGCGGTGACCGCGACCGCCTCCACCTCGACGAGCTGGTCGTCGTAGCCGAGCGCGGCCACACCGAGCAGGGTGCTGGGCGCGTCGTGCCCGCCCATGTGCTCGCGCACCACGTCCCAGGCCTTCACCAGGTCCTCCTGTCTGGCGGACGCCACGTACACCGTGGTCCGGACGACGTCGGTGAGGGCGGCCCCGGCGTCGTCGAGGGCGGTGCGCAGGTTGCGCATGACCTGGTGGGCCTGGCCCGCGTAGTCGCCCACGGCGACGGTGCCGCCGTCCTCGTCCAGGGGGCACGCCCCGGCGGTCCACACGACCCGTGCCGGGGCGCTCGCCGTGGCCGCGTAGGCGTAGTCCACGTGTTCGGTCAGGGTCTGGCTGCGGATCAGCCTCACAGCGCTCATCGTGCTCCCGTGTGCTCGTTCGTCGGTGCGTACGGGACAACGCCTCGGGGCCCGGCCGGGGTTTCCGCCTCTGCCGACGGCAGAACGGCCCCGCGGCCGGTACCGGGGGTCGCAGAACGACCGGTCCCCGGGGTCAGGCCCCGCGCCGGACGGGCATGAAGGTGGGCGGACCGTCCCCGGCCAGGAACCTCCGCACGTGGGAGGCGCACTCCTCCGGCCGCTCCCACAGCAGAGCGTGGGAGGCGTGCGGCACCACCGCCAGCTCCGCCGAGGGCAGGCCCCGGTACGCCGCCACGGCGTGCTCGACGGGCACGATGTCGTCGTCGCCCACCATCACGAGCGTCGGCGCCCTCACCCCGGCCAGGTCGGCGCTCTCCATCGCGGGCTCGACGGCCATGGACTCGGCCACCTTGCGCAGGACCACGCGGATGTGGTCGGGACCGTCCGGGGAGAGGGCGGCGTAGGGCCCGGCGACCATCTCGGGCAGTTCGCCCTCGGGGCCGGGTTTGGAGAGCAGCGCGGAGTGGTGGAACACCCCGCTGATCAGCACCAGGCGTGACACCAGGTCCGGACGCAGCACGGCCAGCGTCAGCGCGACCATCGCGCCGTGGCTGTAGGCGGCGATGCGGACCGGTCCGCCCGCCACCTCCTCCACGAACGCGGCGGTGTCCAGGGCCAGCGTCTCCAGGGCGTAGGGCCCCTCCACGTCGGCCGTGCGCCCGTGCCCGCGGCGCTCCGGGACGAGGACGCGGTAGGTGTCGGACAGCGCGGCGAGTCCTCCCTGGAAGTCGTCCGCCGTGCCGAACCCGCCGTGCATCAGGAGCAGGGGTTCTCCCGCACCGCTCTCCTCGTAGTAGGTGTGGACGCCGTTGGCGTCGGCGTAGGCCATGGTGGTCTCCCTCCGGGCGGGCCCCGTGCGGGGGACGGGATCCGGCACTGTTTCGCTCTGCCGCGCCCGCGACGCTACGCACCGCCACGGACATTCGGGGCGGGCGGGGCCCGGACGCCTTTCGGTCCGCGCCCCCGCCGCCCGCACGCCCGGCCTCCCGGATCAGCGCGCCCGGTCCGGGATCAGGACGCTCAGGCAGGTCACGCACGCCTCCAGCTTCTCGAATTCCGAGATGTCCACCGGCAGCACCCGCCACCCCTCGGCCGCCAGCTCGTGGACGGTCTCGTGCGCGGCGGCGCTGACCAGCACGTCCCGCCCTCCCAGGGGCAGCACGTGCGCGCCCCGCTCCTCCGGTGGGCGGCGGACCGGCGGCAGGGCGTCGGCGTCCACCAGCTCGGACAGTCCGATCAGCGAGCCGTCCGGCAGGGCGGTCACCGCGGACTTCAGGTGCAGCGCGCGGCCCAGCTCCACGCGGACGACCTCGCGGCCCAGGGGCTTGACCAGCTGTTCGAGCTGGGCGGCGCCGTCGGCGTCGGTGCGCCCGCCCACCCCCACGTAGACGGTCGACCCCACCTGGAGCACATCGCCGCCGTCCAGCGTCCCGGGAGCCTCGATCCGGGCCACCCGCAGCCCCAGCAGGCGCACCGACGCCTCCACCCCGTCGACCTCGCCCCGCCGGGTGTCGGCGCCGGGCCGCGCCAGGATCGCGAGGTCCTCGCACACCACCACCGGGTCCTCCACGAACACCGAGTCGGGCAGGGCCGGAGCCGTCTCGACCTCGTGCACCCGCCACCCCGCCGAGGCGACGGCCTCCTGGTAGATCGTGTACTGGCGTGCGGCCAGGACCGGGTCCACGGGCGTCCGCTCCATGTGGGTCACGATGCCCTGCGCCAGCTCGGGGCCGGGGCGGCGCATCAGGGCGACCCCGTAGTAGGTGTATCCGTCCACGTACACGTCCTCCAGGGGATCGGGGGTCGGCTCTCGGGAGAGCACAACCTATCGCGCACCCTTACCCCTTTCCCGGTCACGGCACGCGGGCCGTCCGGCTTGTCCCGCGGAGCCGGGAGGGGCAGGGTGGGGGCATGGACGTGATCGTGGTCGGCGGCGGGATCGTGGGGACGAGCGCGGCGTTCCACCTGGCCAAGAAGGGCGTGTCCACCGCGCTGGTGGACGCCTCGCACCTGGGGCAGGCCACTGCGGCCGGGACGGGTGTCGTCTTCCCCTGGCCGCTCCCGTGGGACGCCGCGCCGGTATGGGGCTTCAAGGCCCGCGCCGCGGAGCACTACCCCCTGCTCATGGCCGAGCTCTCGGAGGACGGGCACGCCCCCGGCTACGAGGTGGTCGGCGGGATGTCGGTGGACCTGGAGGGGGACGACGCCGGGTTCGACCTGATGCGCACCCTGTCCGAGCGCCCGGAGTTCGCGACGATGGGCCGGGTGGAGCGGCTGGCCCCGGGGGAGCCGCGCGCCCGGTTCCCCCTGGTGCCCGAGCCCTACGGCGGCCTGTACATCGAGGGCATGGCGAGGCTGAACGGCCGGGCCGCCCGTGCGGCGCTGTTCAACGCGGCCGAGGAGCGGGGCCTGCGCTACTTCAAGGGCGACTCACGCCTGCTCTGGAACGGCCACCGGGTCACCGGGGTGAGGGTGGGCTCCGACGACCTGGAGGCGCCCGTGGTGATCGTCGCGGCGGGGGCCTGGTCGGCGGGGCTGCTCGCGGTCGCCGGGGTCGACCTTCCGGTGCAACCGGTACGCGGCCAGATGACCCACTTCGCGCTCCCCGGCCGGGACACACGGGCCTGGCCGGTGGTGCGCTTCGGCGAACGCGACTACTTCGTGTCCGCGTTCGGCCCGGACCGGGTGGTCACGGGGGGCACGCTGGAGCCCGGGGCCGGGTTCGACCGGAGGGTGACGGCCTCGGGGCTGCTGCACAACCTCTCCACCGCGCTGGAGGTGCTGCCCGAGCTGGGGGAGGCGACGGTCGTGGAGACGCGGGTGGGGTTCCGGCCGGGCACGCCCGACGGCCTGCAGCTGCTGGGCCCGGTGGAGCGGCTCCCCGGCGTGCTCGTGGCCACGGGCCTGGGCGGACAGGGGCTGAGCTTCGGCCCCTTCCAGGGCGTGGTCGCGGCCCGGTTGGCCATGGGGGAGGACCCGGGTGTCGACCTGTCCGCCTTCCGCCCCGACCGGTCGACGAGCCCGGCCTGAGCCGGCCGGGGACACGGCGACGGGCCGTTGAGTAGCGGTACTCAGGCGTGGAGGCGTGGGGCGGGGCACCCTGGGGACATGAACACCTTCACCCCCCGGTCCTCCCCCCACTTCTACCTCCAGTCCGCGATCTCCTTCGGGATCTCCTCGGTCGGCGTCGGCGCGGGCATCGTCTACCTCCCCGTCGACCTCTGGATCCGCGCGTTCCTCGGGCTCGGCCTGCTCTACGTCGTCACGTCCACGTTCACGCTCGCCAAGTGCGTGCGCGACCGCCAGGAGGACGCGGTGGCCGCCGAGCTGGCCCAGAGCTACCAGCAGGCACCCCTCTGGAACGGCACCGAGCAGCCCGTCCAGCGCTGACCGGTGGCCCCCGGGACGCGGGCCCCGTGGGCACGAGCCCTCGGCGGACGCCCACGGCGCCGGGGCTCCCGGCCACAGGGGCGCACGCACGTCAGACATTGGGCGGAAGAGCCGTCCCCGCACCCCGCAGCCGCGGTTTCAGCAGTTCGCTGCGGTCGCCCGGCAGGGCGGGCCCGCCCGCGCCCTGTACCGCGAAGCCGGCGTCCTCGATCATCTCCCGGTCGGCCCGGCCCGCCTGCCCCTCGCTGGTGAGGTAGTCGCCCAGGAACACCGAGTTGGCGATGTGCAGGGCGAGCGGCTGGAGGGAGCGCAGGTGGATCTCACGGCCCCCCGCCAGGCGCACCTCCACGTCGGGGAAGACGAACCGGGCCGCGGCCAGGATGCGCAGGCACCTCTGCGGTGTCAGCTCCCAGGTCCCCTCCAACGGGGTGCCGTCGAAGGGCATGAGGAAGTTGACCGGAACCGAGTCCGGACCCAGCTCCCGCAGGGCCAGGAGGGCGTCGACCAGGTCGTCGTCGCTCTCCCCCATGCCCGCGATCAGGCCGGAGCAGGGGGAGAGGCCGGCCTGCTTGGCCTTCTCGACCGTGTCCACCCGGTCGGCGAACCCGTGGGTGGTGCAGATGTCGGAGTAGCGCTCCTCCGACGTGTTGAGGTTGTGGTTGTAGGCGTCCGCCCCTGCCTCGCGCAGGCGCTCGGCCTGCCCCTCGGAGAGGAGGCCGAGGCAGGCGCACACCTCCACGCCCGGGTGCTCGGCCTTGATGCCCTCGATGGCGGGGGCGAGCCGGGCCACGTCGCGGTCGGTGGGCCCGCGACCGCTGGCCACCAGGCAGACGCGGATGGCCCCGGCCCCGACCCCGGCCGCCACGGCCGCACGGGTCTCGTCGGGCTTGAGCCAGGTGTACTTGACGACGCCCGCCCGCGAACCCAGGCGCTGGGAGCAGTAGGAGCAGTCCTCGGGGCACAGGCCGCTCTTCATGTTCACGAGGTAGTTGAGCTTGACGCGGCGCCCGAAGTAGCGCAGCCGGACCCGGAAAGCGGCGGCGACCAGGTCCAGCAGGTCGTCGTCGGGGCCGGCCAGGACCGCGAGGAGTTCTTCCCGGGTGGGCTTCTGTCGGCGGACGGCCTTCTCGGCCAGGGCGGGATAAGTGGTCACGTCATGATCCTGGAGGGGCGGGCCGGGAACGCGCAGCCGCCGGACGAGCCAAAAACACGGCGCAGGTCTTGTGCGGAAGCGCCGTTTCCCGTCCGGCGCGGAGCCGCCCGCGCCGACCCGGCACCCGTCGGGCGTGCGGTCCCGACCGTGGGGGCGCCGGTTCCGGGAGAAGGCCCCCGCTTCCGGCAGCCGGAGGGGCCCGGTGCCGGGGCGAACCGGGGCGCGGAAGCGCCAATCCCCGGACAACTTTTGTCCCGTGGGCGTTTTGTCCGTGACCTCCGCCGCCTTGTGTGCTCACCCTGGAGGGCTATCGACCAACATGGCGCTGGGGGCAGTGGACGTGAGCGGAGCCAGTCAGTCCAGTACGGGGAAGACTCCGGAGGGTGAGGGCAACATCGTCCACGTGACGATGATCGCCGCCGCGGCGGCGATGGGCGGTTTCCTCTTCGGTTACGACAGCTCGGTCATCAACGGGGCCGTGGACGCCATCCAGCAGCGGTTCGACGTCGGCGCGGCCACACTCGGCTTCACGGTCGCGTCCGCGCTCCTGGGGTGTGTGCTGGGCGCCGCGGTCGCCGGCGGACTGGCCGACCGGCTCGGCCGCATCAGGGTCATGCAGATCGCGGGTGTGCTGTTCGCGGTGAGCGCCGTCGGATCGGCCCTCCCCTTCACGGTGTGGGACCTGACCGCGTGGCGCATCGTGGGAGGTGCGGCCATCGGGCTGGCGTCGGTGATCGCCCCGACCTACATCGCCGAGGTGTCCCCGGCCGCCTACCGCGGCCGACTGGCCTCCCTCCAACAGCTGGCCATCGTCCTGGGCATCGCCGCCTCCCAGCTGGTCAACTTCGGGATCGCGCAGATGGCCGACGGCAGCGCGCACAACATGCTCGGACCGCTCCAGGCCTGGCAGTGGATGCTGGGCGTCGAGATGCTTCCTGCCCTGGTCTACCTGGGCCTGAGCCTGCTCATCCCCGAGTCCCCCCGCTACCTGGTCCGTGTGGGGCGCGTGGACAAGGCCCGCGGCATCCTCGCCGACGTCGAGGGCGGCGGGACGGAACGGGTCAACCGCAGGATCGGGGAGATCCGCGAGGCCCTGGGCTCGGAGGTCCGGCCCCGGCTGCGCGACCTGACCGGACGCCACGGCCTCCTGCCCATCGTGTGGATCGGTATGGCGGTGTCGGCGTTCCAGCAGCTCGTCGGCATCAACGTGATCTTCTACTACTCCAGCTCCCTGTGGCAGTCGGTCGGTGTGGCCGAGACCGACTCGCTGCTGCTGAGCCTGTTCACCTCCGTCGTGAACATCGTCGGCACCTTCGTGGCGATCCTGCTGGTGGACCGGATCGGCCGCAAGCCCCTGCTGCTGGTGGGCTCCGCCGGCATGACCGTGGCGCTCGCCCTGGCCGCCTACGCCTTCTCCAACGCGGTCGTGGACGGCGAGGAGGTGTCCCTGCCGTTCGTGTGGGGCGCGGTGGCCCTGGCCGCGGCCAGCCTGTTCGTGCTGTTCTTCGCCCTGTCGTGGGGTGTGGTCGTGTGGGTGCTGCTGGGGGAGATGTTCCCGCTGCGCATCAGGGCGGCGGCGATGGGGGTGGCCACCGCCACGCAGTGGCTGGCCAACTGGCTGGTCACGGTGAGCTTCCCGAGCCTGCGCGACTGGAACCTGAGCGGGGCCTACCTGATCTACGCGGCCTTCGCGGCGATCTCGTTCTTCCTGGTGTGGAAGTTCGTCAAGGAGACCCGGGGCAAGACCCTGGAGGAGATGACCGGCTGACCTGTCCGCGTCCCCGTCCCCGGTAGGCGACCGGTCGGCTGGGGCCCAAGCGCCGGGCATCTTTTTCCCCGTGGGCGTTTCGTCCGTCCCCCTGCCCCCGCACCGCGTTCACCCTGTCGGTGACGGCCGACCGCGGCGGAGTGCCGCCGAGGAGGGAGCGGGGATGACGAGGACGGGCGGGCCCGGCGCCGGGGGGACGGGCCGGGCGGAGGGAGCAGGTCTCGCACGGGTGACCCTGATCGCCGCCGCGGCGGCGATGGGCGGTTTCCTGTTCGGTTACGACAGCGCGGTCATCAACGGGGCCGTGGACGCCATCCAGCAGCGGTTCGAGGTGAACTCCGCCGTTCTGGGCTTCACCGTGGCCTCCACCCTGCTCGGCTCGGTGGTGGGCGCGGCGATCACCGGCTGGCTGGCCGACCGCAGGGGCCGGATCAGCACGATGCGGATCGCGGGCGTGCTGTTCGCCGTGAGCGCCCTGGGGATGGCGCTGCCCTTCTCCATCTTGGACCTCACCGCCTGGCGGGTGCTCAGCGGTGTGGCGATCGGCATCGCCTCGGTGATCGCCCCGACCTACATCGCCGAGGTGTCCCCGGCCGCCTACCGCGGCCGACTGGCCTCCCTCCAACAGCTGGCCATCGTCCTGGGCATCGCCGCCTCCCAGCTGGTGAACTACCTTTTGGCGAGCCTGGCGGGCGGCAGCGCGCACAACATGCTCGGACCGGTCCAGGCCTGGCAGTGGATGCTGGCGGCCGAACTCGTGCCCGCCCTGGTGTACCTCCTGGTCAGCCTGGTCATCCCCGAGTCCCCGCGTTTCCTGGTGCGGGTCGGCCGCGCGGACGAGGCCGGAGAGGTCCTGGGCCGCGTGGAGGGCGGCGGAGACCGGCAGGTGGCCCGGCGGATCGCGGATATCCGGGAGGCGCTGGGCTCGGAGAGGCCCGCCCGGCTCCGGGACCTGCGCGGGCGGTTCGGCCTGCTGCCGATCGTGTGGGTCGGCATGGCGCTCTCGGCGTTCCAGCAGCTCGTCGGCATCAACGTGATCTTCTACTACTCCAGCTCCCTGTGGCAGTCCGTGGGGGTCCCCGAGGGGGACTCCCTCCTGTTGAGCCTGTTCACCTCGGTGATCAACATCGTCGGCACGGTCGTGGCGATCCTGCTGGTGGACCGGATCGGCCGCAGGCCCCTGCTGCTGGTGGGCTCCGCGGGCATGACGGTGACCCTGGCCGCGACCGCGTTCGCGTTCAGCCATGCCACGGTGGTGGGCGACACGGCGCAGTTGGGCTTCGGCTGGGGAGTGGTGGCGCTCACCGGGGCGAGCTCGTTCGTCCTCTTCTACGGCCTGTCGTGGGGTGTGGTCGTGTGGGTGCTGCTGGGGGAGATGTTCCCGCTGCGCATCAGGGCGGCGGCGATGGGCGTGGCCACCGCCACGCAGTGGCTTGCCAACTGGCTGGTCACGGTGAGCTTCCCGAGCCTGCGCGACTGGAACCTGAGCGGGGCCTACCTGATCTACACCGCCTTCGCGGCGATCTCGTTCTTCTTCGTCTGGAAGTGTGTGAAGGAGACCCGGGGCAAGACCCTGGAGGAGATGACCGGCTGAGCCCGGCCGCAGGAGGGCCGGGCGGTCAGCGCTCCAGATCGATCTTGCGCTGGAGGAACTCCTCGCGGCCGATCTCGCCGCGCGCGTATCTCAGGCGCAGCTCCTCCTCCGCCGCGTCCGGGACCCCGTGTCCGGGCGCGGCGGAGTGCTGCCTCCACGCCGGACGCGGGTGGTCGAACCGCGCGGAGCCCGACACGGTGGTCACCGCCCCGACGAGGAGGGCGCCCAGCGCCACCATGATGAGGATCACGGCCATGGCCATCACGTAGGACATCGTCCACTCCCTGTCCGGTGGAGGAGCCGCCTTCCACCTCTGACTACCTGTCTACCCGGACCGGCATCCCGCCACCAGGCCCCTCACGTACCTGTGGACGGAACCGCCGTGCCCTCCCCGCGCCGGGCGCACACCAGGCCGCCCGGGTCCCTCCCCGCCCGTTCACGCCGTCCCCACCTCCTCCGGCAACCGTCGGAAGCGCGTCCCGTACCCCGGCCCCCGTCCCTGGGGCCCGGCGGAACGGTCCCCTGCCAGCCACGAGAGGGTCGGGCCGCAACCTGAGGTGTCAAAATAGGACAGAAATGGCGGGATGTGCGTTCTCCTCGTGGAATGGACCTGGAGCGGAGATCCCGGGAACCCCCGGGCAGACCGGTTGATATCGGGACCGCCTAGGACCTCTACCTGCGGATTCCCTCTTGAGACTGCTGCTGATCGACAACCACGACTCCTACACGTACAACCTCGTCCAACTGGTGGCGCACGTCCTCGGCGACACCCCCCTGGTCCTCACCAACGACGACCCCCGCTGGGCCGCGTTCGACACGTCCTCCGTGGACGCCGTCGTCGTCTCGCCCGGGCCGGGCCGACCCCAGAACCCCCGCGACCTGGGCCGCGTCCCCGACCTCCTGGCGGACGGGCGCCTTCCGGTCCTGGGCGTGTGCCTGGGCCACCAGGCCATCGCCCACCTGGCCGGAGCCGACGTGGTCTCCGCCCCCCAGCCCCGCCACGGCCACCTGACGCGGGTCCGGCACACGGGCCGCGGCCTCTTCGCGGGTGTCCCGCAGGACTTCACCGCCGTGCGCTACCACTCCCTGGCCGTCCCGGCGCCCCTTCCCGAGCCCCTGGCCGCGACCGCCTGGGCGGAGGACGACGTGGTCATGGCGCTGGAGCACCGGCGCCTGCCCCGCTGGGGGGTGCAGTTCCACCCCGAGTCGGTGGCCAGCGACTTCGGAGCGGACCTGGTCGCGAACTTCCTGGACATGGCCCGCGCGCACCTGTCCGCGTCCCGCCCCGCGCAGGCGCTGTCGGGGGCACGCGCGTCCGCCTCCGAGGCCGCCCCCGCCCCTCCCGCGGCGGTGCACCCCCGGGCGCCCGAGACGCCCGCCGCCCGCCCCTCGGGCGCGCCGCGAACCCTCGAACTACCGCGCGCCGTCGACGCCGAGGCCGCCTTCTGCCACCTGTACGGCGACGCCGAGTACGCGTTCTGGCTGGACAGCTCCCGGCCCCAGGGGCCCGCCCGCTTCTCCTTCCTCGGCGCCGCCACCGGCGAGGTCCTCACCTACAGGGTCGGCGGCCCCGTCCGCGTGCGCGACGCCGACGGTGCCGAGCACCACGAACCCGGGAGCGTCTTCGACGCCCTCGAGCGCAGGATCGGGCGCCCCGGCCCCGCCCCCACGGGACTGCCCTTCGACTTCACCGGCGGCTACGTGGGCTACCTGGGCTACGAGTGCAAGGCCGACACGGGGGGCGCCGCCGCCCACGCGTCGTCCACCCCCGACGCCGTGTGGCTGCGCTGCGACCGCTTCGTCGCCGTGGACCACGTCCTCGGGCGCACCTACGCCGTCTGCGCCGACGGCCTCCCCGACGGCGACGACTGGCTGGCCCGCACCCTGGCCTCCCTGGACGGGCTCGCGCCGCCGGCGCCGCCCGCGCCCCCCGCTCCGGCGGCCGACCTGACCCCCCTGCTGGAGCGCCCGCGGGAGGGCTACGTCAGCGACGTGAAGGAGTGCCTGGGGCAGCTCACGGCGGGGGAGAGCTACGAGATCTGCCTGACCAACCGCGTCCGCAGGCCCGCCGACGGCGACGTCCTGGACTTCTACCGCCGAATGCGCGCCGCCAACCCCGCGCCCTACGCCGCCCTGCTGCGCCTGGGCGGCGTGAGCGTGCTCAGCGCCTCGCCCGAGCGGTTCCTGCGGGTGGAGGCGGACCGCACCGCGGAGAGCCGGCCGATCAAGGGCACGGCACCGCGCCACCCCGACCCGGCCACCGACGCGCGCGCGGCCGAGGAGCTGCGCACGGGGGCCAAGACCCGCGCCGAGAACCTGATGATCGTGGACCTGCTCCGCAACGACCTGGGAAAGGTGTGCGAGGTCGGCAGCGTGGAGGTGCCCGCGTTCATGTACACGGAGTCCTACGCGACCGTGCACCAGCTGGTGTCCACGGTGCGCGGGAGGCTCCGTCCGGACGTGTCCACCGTCGAGGCGGTGCGCGCCTGCTTCCCCGGGGGGTCGATGACCGGGGCGCCCAAGGTGCGCACCATGGAGATCATCGACCGCCTGGAGTCCTCGGCCCGCGGCGTCTACTCCGGCGCGCTGGGCTACCTGTCGCACACCGGTACCGCCGACCTGAACATCGTCATCCGCACGGCCGTGAGCGCCGACGGGGAGCTGACCATCGGGGCCGGGGGCGCGATCGTGCTGGACTCCGACCCCGAGGAGGAGTACGAGGAGATGCTGCTCAAGGCCGCCGTCCCCGCCCGCGGCCTCTGACCCGCGCTCAGCCCTCGCCGCCGAGGCGGGCGAGCCGCGCCTCCAGTCCGTCCAGGACCCGCTGGAGGCCGTAGTCGAAACCGCTGTCGCGGATCTCCTCCAGGCTCCTGCCCTCCTGCGCGGCGTGTCCTGCACGCAGCCTCGGAAGGTCCCGGAGCGACTCCTCCATGGCGGGTGCGAGGCCCTCCCGCCACTCGCTCTCGCTGCGGCCGCTGCGCGCGAACACCGACAGGTAGGCGACCTCGCTGGTCACCATGCCCATGACGTAGGCGGTCACGGTGCTCATGGCCTGGTCGGCCTCCTCCAGGCCGAAGCCCGCGGCCTCGAACACGCCGAGCAGCCCCTCCGAGACCTGCGCCAGGTTCGGGCCGAGGCGGGAGAGCCCGACCCGGCCGAGCACGGAGACCATCCACGGGTGCCGCAGGGCGGCCGCCCTCAGGTCCCGGGCGTTGCCCTCGACCGCGGCCCTCCAGCCCCCGGCCCCTTCGGAGGACGGTACCGGCAGCTCGCCGTAGACCTCGTCAACGACGAGTTCGATCAGCTCGTCCTTGCCGGCCACGTGCCGGTAGAGCGACGTGGCCCCGGCGTCGAGCCGGGAGCCCAGGGCGCGCATGCTCAGGGCGTCGATGCCCTCCTCGTCCAGGAGTCCGATCGCCTCGGCCACGATGCGGTCCCGGCTCAGCGCGGGTTGCCCCCCGGACTTGTTCCGCCTGGCCCACACCGACGGGACCGCTCCGGCCCGACCTGCCACGAAGCCTCCTTCGATCGCCACCGACCTCGAGCGGAGACTAGCGGACAGTGTTCTCCCTTGCGCACACCCGACCCTGTGCGTACAGTGTTCGCAAGAAGAGAACGCTGTACGCACGAAGGCGGGGAACGACCATGGGCTTCGACACCTCCCACTGGCAGGGCCGGCTCGACGAGCTCGGCGCCGCCCACCGCGTCCCCGGGGCGGCCCTGGCCGTCCTCGCCGGCGGCACCGTCCACGAACTGGCCACCGGGGTACTCCACCGGGGGACCGGAGTGGAGACCACGGCCGACTCGGTCTTCCAGCTCGGCTCCGTCGCCAAGGTCTACACCGCCACCCTGGCGATGGGCCTGGCCGAAGAGGGCCTGTTGGACCTGGACGCACCGGTGCGCGACGTCCTGCCCGACTTCTCCCTCGCGGACGAGGAGGCCGCCGGGGTCATCACCCCGCGCCACCTCCTCACCCACACGAGCGGCCTCAGCTGCGACCTCGTCGTCGACACCGGTCGGGGCGACGACTGCCTGGCGCGCTTCGTCGCGGCGTGCGCGAAGGAGGACCTGGACTGCCCGCCCGGCACCGCGCTCTCCTACAGCACGAGCGGGTTCAGCGTGCTCGGCCGCGTCATCGAGGTCCTGACGGGCAGCACCTGGGACCGGGCGCTCAGGGACCGGGTGCTGGACCCCCTCGGCCTGGACCACACCATGACCCTCCCGGAGGAGGCCCTGCGCTTCCGCACGGCGATGGGCCACACGGGAGGGGCCGGGGAGGACCCCGAACCGGCCCCGGCCTGGGACCTCATGACGCGTTCGTCCAGCCCCGGGGCCATGGTCCTGGCCACCGCCGGAGACATGGTGCGCCTGGCGCGGGCGCACCTGGAGGACGGCAGGGCGGCGGACGGCGTCCGTGTCCTGGCCCCCCGCACGGTGCGGGCCATGCGCGAACTGCAGGCGGAGTCCCCCGACAAGTGGTCCGTCGAGGCCGCCGGGTGGGGCCTGGGCTGGACCCTGTACGACTGGGACGGGGTCCGGGGCTTCGGGCACGACGGCGCCGCCACCGGCCAGTACTCCTACCTGCGCGCGGTGCCGGGCGCGGGGGTGGCCCTGGCCCTGGTCACCAACGGGGGAGGGGCGCGCAGCCTCTACGCCGACCTGTTCGGGGAACTGCTCGCCGCTCTGGCCGGCGTGCGCATGCCCGACCGCTTCGCCCCTCCGGAGCAGCCTCCCGCCGTGGACACGGCCCGCCTCACCGGCGCCTACCGCCGTCCGGGCGTCGTCATCACCGTCACCGGGGGCGGGAACGGCCTCCGGATGGTCTACGAGTTCGTGGACGGCATGAGCCGCTTCTCGCCGCCGCTGGAGGCGGACCTGGTGCCGGTGGAGGAGACGGCCACGGCGACCGTGTTCGCGGCATCCGTCAGCGGTACCTCCTTCGGGGAGGACTGGATGCCGGTGGTCTTCACGACGTCCGCCGACGGCACACGGTACGCCTACGTCGGCATGCGGGCCGCGCCCGAGGTCGTCTGAGCGGCCGGTGCGCCACCGGTGGGGGAGCGGTAGCCCCCGGAAATCCGGTTGCCCGGGGACCGGCCGGGGCACCACCCTGAGCGGTTATGAACGCCCCCGACGTCCCGCGGTACCAGATCCGCGCCCTGCACACCGACACCTCCGTCACCGTCTACCAGGCCTACACCCCCTCCATCGGACTGCCTGCCGCCCGGCAGGGCCGCTTCCCCTCCTCCTGGAAGAGGGAGCGGATGACCTGGGTGAAACCGTCGTTCATGTGGATGATGTACCGATGCGGGTGGGGTCTCAAGAAGGACCAGGAGACCGTGCTGGCGGTGGAGATCAGCCGTGAGGGGTTCGAGCTGGCGCTGCGCGACGCGTGCCTGTCGCACTTCGAGCCCCGCGTGCACACCGAACGGGAGACGTGGAGGCGTCGGCTGCGGGAGTCCTCCGCGCGTGTGCAGTGGGACCCCGAACGCGACCTGAGCCTGGCCCCGCTGGCCCACCGGTCCCTCCAGCTGGGGCTGTCCGGGCAGGCCTCGCGGCGCTACGCCGACGAGTGGACCGTGTCCATCACCGACGTGACCCCGCTGGTCCGGCGTGTGCACGCGCTCGTCCGGGAGGGGGACACCGCCGCGGCCGCCCGCCTGCTCCCCGAGGAGCGCCCCTACCCGGTTCCGCCGGAGGCCCTGGACCACCTGCGTCCCGCCGGCTGAGGCCGCCGACCGCCGTACGCGTGCGGCGGCCCACCGGGCCGTCCCCCAGGGGCCCGCCCCCGGCGCACGAAAAAGGAGAGGGTTCTGGGAACTCCTCTCCACTCTCAACTTATAGCGCACCCAGGGGCTTGCGGCAAGACCCCCGTCGTGCTGCAGAATCGTCCTTCGTGACCAGCACCGACGACATGGGAGACGGCGTGAACAGCCTCACCACCAGCGCGTTCGACCTCCCCGAGCACCTCGCCGCCAAGGCCGACCCGGCCCTGATCGCCGACGACGAACGGCACTTCGCGTCCATCGCGCAGAGCCTCGAACAGTCGGTCTCCGAACTGTCCGCCCGCCTGGACGCCCGGCGCAGCGCGCCCGTCGGCAAGGGGCGTGAGGTCCTGGACCGGGACCTGGAGATCCACCGGATGGCCAACCGCCTGCGCGCCCTGCGCCGTTTCGGCCTGGACCTGTGCCTCGGGCACATCGTCGGCGCGGACGGATCCGGTCCCGTCTACATCGGGCGGCTCGGCCTCACCGACGTCGAGGGGCGCCGCCTCCTGATCGACTGGCGCTCCCCGGCGGCCGAGCCGTTCTTCGCGGCCACCCACGCCGACCCGATGGGGCTGGCCAGCCGCCGCCGGTACCGGTGGACCCGCGGCCGGATCAGCGACTACTGGGACGAGGTGTTCACCGCCGACGGGTTCGAGGGGCACGCCGCCCTCGACGACCAGTCCGCCTTCATCGCCAGCCTGGGCGACAACCGGTCGTCCCGGATGAGGGACGTGCTCGGCACCATCCAGGCCGATCAGGACGCCATCATCCGCGCCGGGTCCCGCGGCGCCCTGGTCGTCGACGGCGGGCCGGGCACGGGGAAGACCGTCGTCGCCCTGCACCGCACCGCCCACCTCCTGTACTCCGACCCGCGGCTCGGCCACCGCCGGGGCGGCGTGCTGTTCGTCGGTCCGCACCAGCCCTACCTGGCCTACGTCGCCGACGTCCTTCCCAGCCTCGGGGAGGAGGGCGTGCAGACCTGCACCCTGCGGGACCTCGTCCCGGAGGGCGCCTCGGCGAAGCCGGAGAAGGACCCCGGGGTCGCCGCGCTGAAGTCGTCGGCGGGCCTGGTCGACTCGATCGAGGCGGCCGTCAGGTTCTACGAGAAGCCGCCCACCGAGGGGATGACGGTCTCCACGGACTGGTCCGAGGTCTGGCTGGGCGCCGACGACTGGGCCGAGGCGTTCTCGGCCCCCGGGCCGGGGACCCCGCACAACGAGGCGCGCGAGCAGATCTGGGACGAGCTGGCGTCGATCGTGGCCGACAAGCACGACGACGAGGACGTCACCCCCGACCTCGTGAGCGGTTCGCTCATGCGGGACGAGGAGCTCGTCACGGCCCTCCAGCGCGCGTGGCCGATGATCGAGCCGACCGATCTCGTCGGCGACCTGTGGTCCGTCCCCGCCTACCTGCGCCTGTGCGCGCCCTGGCTGGGCCCGGACGAGGTCCGCGGGCTCCAGCGGGAGGACGCCCAGGCCTGGACCGTGTCCGACCTGCCGCTCCTGGACGCGGCGCGCCGGCGCCTGGGCGACCCGGGGGCGTCACTGCGCGAGCGCCGGCGCAGGGCCGCCGTCGCGGCCGAGCGCGAGCGCATGTCGGGCGTCATCGACAACCTGCTCGCGGCGGACGACGACGGCGAGGGCATCGTGACGATGCTGCACGGACGGGACCTCCAGGACACCCTGGTGGACGAGGCCGCACTGCCCTCCGCGAGCCCGGACCTCCTCGCCGGACCGTTCGCGCACATCGTCGTGGACGAGGCCCAGGAGCTGACCGACGCGGAGTGGCGCATGCTGCTGCTCCGCTGCCCCTCCCGGAGCTTCACCATCGTCGGGGACCGCGCCCAGGCCAGGCACGGGTTCACCGAGCCGTGGCGGGAACGGCTCGAACGGGTCGGGTTCGACCGGATCGAGACGGCCTCCCTGAGCATCAACTACCGGACGCCGGAGGAGGTCATGGCGGAGGCCGAGCCGGTCATCCGGGCCGCGCTGCCGGACGCCAACGTGCCGACCTCGGTGCGCGCCGGCGGGATCCCCGTCACGCACGGACCCGTCGAGGACCTGCACCGGGTCCTCGACGCGTGGCTCGCCGGGAACGCGGAGGGGACCGCCTGCGTCATCGGCGATCCGGCGTTCCGGGCGACGCCGCGCGTGCGTTCCCTGACACCACAGCTGGCGAAGGGGCTGGAGTTCGACCTTGTCGTCCTCGTCGACCCGCAGGGGTTCGGCGAGGGGATCGAGGGTGCGGTCGACCGCTACGTCGCCATGACCCGCGCGACGCAGCGCCTGGTCGTCCTCACCGGCGGCTGACGGCGGCCGGCACGGCACGATCGGCGCCGCCGGGGCCGGGCCGCGCCTTCGCGGGCGCACCCGGCCCCGGGGGGCCTACGTCAGCTCCGGCCGTCGGCGGTGAGCGGTGCGCCGTCCAGTGCGGTCCCGGTGAGGGTGACGCGGACCTCGGTCACGACATCGGTGCTGCTGATCGCCAAGCACGACATCGAGCAGAGGAGGAAGCCCGTGCGGTGCTGTCCGCGCACGGCGCCGGACCCCGGGGAGAGGCAGTGGCGCGCACCGTCGCGGAGCCAGGTGTACACGCCGTGGACGTCGTCGTCCTTCCAGCCCCTGAGACCGGCCGCGCCGATGCCGAGGGCCAGCGTCTCGGCCAGGTAGTCCGGGTCGAAGTAGCTCCCGAGGCGAATGGTCAGCTCCTTGAACCCGTGGCCCCCGCCGAAGGCCCACACGGCCTGGAGCGAGTTGACGCCCTCGGCCACGGGAGTCGCCTCCAGCCGCCACTCGTACTCCTCCAGGAAGGGCGCGTGTCGTTCGAGCCACCTCTTCCGCTTGCGGGGCGGGACCACCCAGGGCCGGGGGATCTCGTGGAAGGGCGGCCACTCGACCTCACCGCATCCCCACCGCCCCGGCCAGGACCGGACCCGTTCCCGGTTGGCGACGAACTCCGCCCGGAGTCCGTCCGCCCCTCGTCGCACAGCCACGGCACCTCCTCGTCTCTCGGCCCCCGCCCTCACCTCTCGGCCACGGCGGCGCTCAGGCCGCAGATGCCGCCGCGTCGGGACATGCCGAAATCCTCTGCCATGGGATTGTCCCGGGGAGCGGGCCGCCCGAGGTGGTGAGACGCTGGGAAAGGGAGAACGAGGCGTGTGTCGGCCAGCGGCGAGGAACCACCGCGTGTGGCGGGTGAGGGGTACGGCATGGAGGACGGCGACGGTGTCGAGCGGGCGATCGAGGGGGAGCTGCGGCTGCTGGACCCCCGGGTGCGCGCGTCACGGCACCTGGCGGGGGAGCTGCTGGACCCGGAGTTCACCGAGGTCGGCAGGTCAGGGAGACGTTGGAACCGTCAGGCGATACTGACCGAGCTGCCGACCATGGACGGGCCGGTGCCCGCCGGGGCGGCGCCGGTCCGGGTTACCGGCATGGCGGGACGGTTGGTCGCACCGGGGGTGGTGCACCTGGCCTACACCACCGACCGCGGCGGGGTGCGGGCGCTGCGGAGTTCGCTGTGGCGCCTGAACCCCGACGGAGTGTGGCGGCTGTACCACCATCAGGGCACACCCGCCGCCTGACCGCTCAGGCGGCCGTCCCTTCCCTCGGAGCGCTGACGGGCATGCGCAGGAGGTGGTCGCCGAAGTCTGCCACGAGCTCGAGTCGACCACCCATCGCCTCCACGTATCGGGCCACGACGTCGAAGGAGGAGACCTCGCCGTGTTCGATCTGGGACACTCTGGCGACGCTCACCCCCATGGCCTCCGCGATCTCCCGCTGGGTGAGCTCATGACGTTTCCGGGTGAGGGCAAGCTGGTGCCCGCGAGCCTCGGCCAGGAGGAGGCGGGTCCCCTCTTCGATTTCCTCAGGGCTGACGCCCGCCGAGTACAGCTCCTGCTCCAGGGACTCCCAGTCCTCCGGTGTGCGCTTGGCCATGCTCATTCCTCCGGCTCGTCGGTGTATTCGGCATAGAGCCGCTCGGCACGCGGGATATTGGTCCGGTACCACCGTCTCCAGTCTCCCGACTTGTCACCCCCGAGGAGAAGCAGAGCCGAACGCGAGGGATCGAAGGCGAAGACGATCCTGATCTCAGAGCTCCCACCGGAGCCCGGGCGAAGCTCTTTGAGGTGGTGCAGACGTGATCCCTTGAGCCGGTCAACAAGTGGTCGTCCCAGCATGGGGCCTTCCTGCCGCAACGCCCCAACAGCTTCGGCCACCTGGGCAGCTGAACGAAGGTCCTCCTTGATCA
Source organism: Nocardiopsis sp. NPDC055824 (assembly GCF_053616335.1). NCBI lineage: Bacteria > Bacillati > Actinomycetota > Actinomycetes > Streptosporangiales > Nocardiopsidaceae > Nocardiopsis > Nocardiopsis sp. NPDC055824. The sequence continues at coordinate 38,923 of NZ_JBSHDN010000007.1, read as the reverse complement.
GCGTTCGGAACCATTCCGCATACTCCTCGGTGACCTTGACGGGCCAGGACAACAGAACGCCTCGTCCAAGGCCTCTTGTAGCTTAAGGCATCCCTTGAATTGTAGCCATCCAGTAACTCCCTGCCTCGAAAAGCGCAGAACTGCCAAGCCGCCACCCGCGCCGGAAACCCGGGCCACACCCTTGACCCGGTGACCTGGATCACTTAAGTTCGCCTTCAGCACAGCTGTTCGCAAAACGTACATCCGGGGCCTGTCGTGAGTTCGGGCCCCGCCCCCACCGGCCCCCCGGCGCGGCGACCCCTCCCCGACCGCCGACCGACTCAGGAGACACAGATGCGCCGACAGTCGACCGCCCTCAGCTGTATCGCCGTACTCGTCCTCGCCACGGCCTGCTCCGGCGGCGGTGGCGAGGAGGACGGGGAGGGCGGCCTGCGCCGGATCACCGCGGGCGCCATCCCCATCGTGGACGTGGCGCCCCTCCACCTCGGCGTCGACCAGGGCTTCTTCGCCGACCGCGGCATCGACCTGGAGATCCAGCCGGGCTCGGGCGGGGCCGCCGCCATCCCCGGCGTGGTCAGCGGGAACTTCGAGTTCGCCTTCGGCAACACCGTCTCCCTCCTCGTCGCCCGGGACCAGGGGCTGCCCCTCAAGGTGTTCGCCAACGGCGTCTCCAGCAACGGGGAGCAGGGCGCGGACTTCAGCGCCGTGTTCGTCCGCGACGACAGCCCCGTGGAGACCGCCGCCGACCTGGAGGGCATGACGGTCGCCGCCAACAACCTCCTCAACATCGGCGACACCACCGTCCGGGAGTCCGTCCGCGAGGCGGGCGGCGACCCCTCCGACATCGAGTTCGTCGAGATGGCGTTCCCCGACATGGTCCCCGCCCTGGAGAACGGCCGGATCGACGCCGCCTGGCTCGTCGAGCCCTTCACCACCGCCGCCCTCGACGCGGGCAACCGCGAGATCGCCTCCAACTTCGTGGACACCCACCCCGAGCTGTCCGTGGCCGCCTACTTCACCTCCGAGGAGATGCTGGCCCGGGAACCCGAACTCGTCGACGACGTCGAGGCCGCCCTCCAGGAGTCCTTCGCCTACGCCGAGGCCAACCCCGACGAGGTGCGCCGCATCCTCGGCGAGTACACCGAGATCGACGGGGCCGCCCTGACCGACATCCGCCTGCCCCGCTGGCCCGAGGCCGTCAACGAGGAGTCCGTGGGCGTCCTCGCCGACCTGATGCTGGAGGACGGCCTGATCGGGACCGAGGCCGACCTGGCCGCCCTGTACCGCTGACCGGGACGCCCACCGCCGAGCCGGGCCGTCCCGTCCGCACCGACCGAGAGAGGGGCGCCGTGCCCGAGCAGACGAGGCCGACCGTGCGCGAGCAGACCCTGGGGGCCATGCGCGAGCTGGGGATGACCACGGTCTTCGCCAACCCCGGCTCCACCGAGGTCCCGTTCCTGGTGGACCTGCCCGACGACATCGACTTCGTCCTGGGACTGCACGAGGGTTCCGTGGTCGGCATGGCCACGGGCTGGGCCCTCGCCCGCGACCGGCCCGCGATGGTGCTGCTGCACACCACCGCCGGCCTGGGCAACGCGGTCGGCGCCCTGGCCACGGCGCGCGTCAACCGCGCGCCGCTCGTGGTCCTGGTCGGCCAGCAGGACCGCCGCCACCTGGAACACGAGCCCTTCCTGGCCGGACGGCTCGAAGGCCTCGCCGGGGACTACCCGGTCGCGGTCCACCGGCCCCCGCGCGCCCAGGACGTGCCCGCAGCCGTCGTGCGCGCCCACCACGAGGCCTCGCACGGACGCGGCCCCGCCCTGGTCGTCGTGTGCATGGACGACTGGTCGCATCCGGTGGACCCCGGACAGCCCCGGGCCGCGGCGGTGCGGGTGGCCCGCCCCGCGCACGTGGCCCCCGACGACGGTGCGGCGGCCGAGGTCGCCGCGCTCCTGGACGGCGCCGCACACCCCGCCCTGGTGGTGGGGGCCGGCGCCGACAGCACGCCCGCGTGGGCCGCCCTGACGGCACTCGCCGAACGGTTGGGCGCCCCCGTCTACCAGGAGAGCTTCGGCGCCCGCGCCGGGTTCCCCCAGGACCACCCGCTGTTCGCCGGACACCTGCCCGCCGAGCGCTCACGGCTGCGGGAGGCGCTGCGCGGCCACGACGCGGTGTTCACGGCGGGCGCCCCGGTCTTCCGCCAGTACATCTACGCGGACGGCCCCCTCGTGGTCCCCGGCACCCGCCTGGCGATGGTCTCCGAGGACCCTGCGGAGGCCCACCGCGGGCCCGCGGGGATCGCCGTCATCGCCCCGGTCGCGCCCTTCACGGCGGTGGTCGCGGACCTGGTGCGCGAACGCCCCGTGTCACCGGCGCCCCGACCGGCGGCGGCCCCTGAGGAGACGGCGCCGCCGGCGGAGGGCGAGCCGCTGCGCGCGGCCCACGTCCTGCGGGCGCTGGCCGAACGGATCGCACCGGACACGGTCGTGGTCGAGGAGACCCCCTCCAGCCGGCCTCAGCTGCACCGGTTGCTGCCCGCCCGCGCCCCGCTGGGCTTCCTGTCGGCCGCCATGGGCGGGCTCGGCTTCGCGCTCCCCGCCGCCACCGGGGTCCGCATGGCCGCCCCCGGGCGCCCCGTGGTCGCGGTCGTCGGCGACGGGTCCGCGCTGTACCAGGTGCAGGCGCTGTGGAGCGCCCACCGCTACCGGGCCGGGGTCCTCTTCGTCGTCCTGGCCAACGGCCGCTACGCGATCATGGACCGCCTCGCCGAGCACAGGGGAGGCAAGCCGCCCTGGCCCGCGTTCGGCGAGGTCTCCCTGGCGGCCCTCGCCCGGGGGCTGGGCTGCCCGGCGGTGGAGGTCCGCGCCCACGGCGACCTGGTGCGGGTCCTGGACGAGGTCGTCCCCGGGCTCGCCGACCGCGACGAGCCGCTGGTCCTGGACGTGGCCGTGGTCCCGGACCCCACCTTCGCGCCCTGAGGGCGCCCGCGCCGGAGGAGGCACCGCGCGCACGCGTGGAGGCCCGGGGCGGTCAACCCCGGCCGAGGTCGAGGCGGTAGACGACGCTGGACCGGCCGGAGCCCTCGAACCGGCCCTCGCCGACCACCCGCCATCCCGTGGACCCGTAGAGGGCGCGGGCGGCCGCGTTGTCGGGGAGGACCTCCAGGGTGACCGCGTCGGACGTCCCCGACAGGCGGTCCAGGGTGGCGGCCAGGAGGCGGCGTCCCCATCCGCGCCCCCGACGGCCGGGGTCCAGCGCGAGGAAGGCCAGGTGCGCGGTGCGCGACGGGTCCCCGGCGGCGGGCGGGAAGCTCAGCGAGAACCCGGCCGGGTCGCCGCCCTCCACGGGGCGCGCTACGAGGAGCAGGTGGGGCGGCGTGCCGAGCTTGCGCAGCACCCGGTCCCTGTCGGCGGGGTCGGGTGCCGTTCCGTCGCGGTGGGCGAGGGCGCGCGTCCACAGGTCGGCGCAGGCGGCGTGCTCGTTCTCGGTTCCCGGGACGACGCCGGGCCAGGGATCGCGGTGGGGAGCGCTCATCCGCGTGATGCTAGCGGAGCCGTGCCGTGCCCGACCCGGGACCGGACGGACTCCGGGGCCCGGCAGGTAACCGAAGATCCCCGCCGTACCACGAACCCCGGGGCTCCGGACGGGTGCGCTCTCACCGCTCGGCATCGCGCACGAGCAGGGCGATCTGGACCCGGTTGGCCAGACCCAGTTTGGCCAGGGACCGGCTGACGTGGGCCTTGACCGTGGTCTCGGTCATCACCAGCTCCCGGGCGATCTCCGCGTTGGCCAGCCCCCGGGCCACACCGTCGACGACGTCACGCTCCCGTGCGGTGAGCCTCGCCAAACGGTCCTGGGCGTCGCGCACTCCGGCGGGGCGGCGTTCGGCGAAGGCGTCGGCCAATCGACGGGTGAGGGCCGGGGCGAGGATCGCGGTGCCGTCGACCACCGCGCGGACGGCCGTTATCAGTTCACGGGGACCGCTGCCCTTGAGCAGGAACCCCGCAGCCCGCGCGCGCAGGGCGCCGTACACGTATTCGTCCAGGTCGAACGTGGTCAGCATGACGACCTTGGGCGGAGCGGGCTCGCGGTTGATCGCCTTGAGCGCCGCCACCCCGTTCATCCGGGGCATGCGGACGTCCATCAGGACCACGTCCGGCTGGAGGCTTCGGACGGCGGCGAGTGCCTCGGCGCCGTCCGCGACCTCGCCCACGACCTCCAGGTCGTCGGCCGTCTCCAGGATCATCCGCAGTCCGGTGCGGACCAGCGTCTCGTCGTCGGCGAGGAGGACCCGGATCATGTCGGCAGCCTCGCCCACACCCGGAACCCGCCCTCAGGGGTCGGCGCCGCCCGGAAGTCGCCGCCGAGTGCCTCGACGCGTTCGCGCAACCCGATGAGGCCTGACCCGGCCCCGGGCAGGGCCAGGGGAGCCCGCTCGGGCGGTGTGTTCTCGACTTCGACCTCGACGGCTTCGGGCTCCCGGCGCACCGCTACGCGGGCCGCGGCACCCCCCGCGTGCTTGTGCACGTTGGTCAGCGCCTCCTGCACGACCCGGTACACGGCGTGCTCCTCGACGAGGTCGCCCGTGTCTGCTCCGCTCCCGTCCGGAACTTCCAGCTCGACCGGGACGCCCGCCGACCGTGACCGGTCGACCAGCTCCGCCAGGTCCGCGAGTGCGGGCGGGGGGCTCAGAAGGTCCGGGGCGCCGGACGCGGCCTCCCCCGACCGACCGAGCACCCCGAGCACCTGGCGCAGTTGGAGGAGGGCGTCCTGGCCGGTCCGGCGGATCAGCTCCGCCTCTGCCGCGGTGGCCCCGTCAGACGCGCCGACCTCCAGAGCCCCGGCCCGCAGCACGATGAGCGACACCCGGTGCGCGACGACGTCGTGCATGTCGCGGGCGATCCGGGTCCGTTCCTCGGCACGGGCCTGCGCGGCCAAGGCGGACCGCTCACGTTCGAGCCGGTCGGCCCTCTCCACCAGCCCGGCCAGCACCTGGGCGCGAACGGCGGTCCACGCCCCCAGGGCCAGTGGCAGCCACACGAACAGGGGTGCGTTGCCGAGAGCCGAGCCCCAGTCCACACCGGGCCGCGGGACCACGGACAGGAAGGTCGTCCCCGTAGCGACCGAGGCAACGACCGGAGACCGGCCGTGGACCGCCACGAGGTAGAGGGCGATGGCGGTCACCGGACCGGGGGCTCGGAGCACGGCGTCCACTGCTGCCAGCGCCACCAGCGGCCAGACCGGGTGCGGTGCCGTCCGGACAGCGGCTGCGGCCGCCACACCGACCACCAGGGCCGCGGCGACGCCGGGCACCGCGGTGAACCCGGTCACCATTGCGGCGTGGGACGGCGGTTGAAGCAGGGGATAGAAGGCACCGCAGAACGCCCCCAGGGGGAGGACGACGGATACCGCCCTGCCGAGCAACCGGTCGACGCGGCCGAACCGAGGGCGGGTACGGCACTCGACACTCACCCGCCACACCCTAGCCGCAGCGCCGCCGCCCACCACCGCCCGGTCACCAGCTGAGAAGGCGCGACCACGTGTTCGCGGGCGCTCCGCTTCGCTCCGCCGCGCGGTCGGGCGCCGCCCTCCTCAGAACACGGACCCCGAGCGGTGCGAACACCAGCCCTGCCGCTGCCGCCGCGACAGCGCAGTCGAACAGTGTCGCCTCCTTCAGCACCCCGATCCAGAGCGCTCCCCACAGCAGCAGCAGGACGGTGCGGCCCGTGCCGAGCACCTCCGAGCGGTGGGCCCCGACCGCCAGCAGCAGCACGCCGGCGTACTGGCCGAAATACGCGGTCACCGGCACACGCCACGGACCGTAGGCGAGATCGGCGTAGGCGGCGCTCACGGTCGCCGTCGCCGGACCGAGGCCGAGGTCGTCCACCAGGGCGAAGGCGGTCGCGTCGACGCCCACCGAGTACATGCGGCCGAGCAGCCCGAGCGCGATCAGCGCGGCGCCCGTCGTCGCGAGGCGCGGAGACCTCGGAGCGACCAGGCGTGCGAGGGCGGCGAACGCGAGGACCAGCAGCATGGCCCCCGAGGCGAACAGGGCCTGTGCGGCCGTGGCCAGTAGGGGCGACTCCGCGTAGGCGGCGAGCTGGGAGGGCGCCATGAAGGGTTGAGCCTCGAACGCGCGCAGCTCCGCCTCGGTGAAGGCGCCTCCGCGCAGGGCGAGGTAGCGCAGGAACAGGCCGGCGCACCACAGGAGCGGAGCGGCGATGAGCGCCGCGCCGCCGATGCGGCGGCCGGGGAATCCGGAGAGGTCCGGCGCCCGATCGGTCTTGTGGAAAGTGGTCATGCGCCCAGCCTGGGTCGCGCGGCGCGCGGGCGCATTCTCCTTTCGTGACCGGAGCCGTCTCTTTGGTCGGGGGTCGGGCCGGCCGCCCCGGTCGGGACACCTGGCCCCGGGGAGGGACCGGGCCTGCTCGCCGCGGTCGGCGCGCCGGAGGGGCGCGTCCGGATCCGCCCCGGCACGGGAGGCGCGCCGGGGCCGGGAGGGCCCTCGGGAGGAGCGGTCCGGCTGCCGGCGGCGGCACTCCGCGTGACGCGGGCGGCTCGGGCCGAGCGGGCAGAAGCGGCAGGCGGGCCGGTGCGCTACCTCCGCTTCGCGGGACGGGGTGGTTCAGGCGTCGCGGGCGTCGTGTGCCTCGCGGTTGGCGAGCACGTCGTCCATGTGCGCCTCGGCCCAGGCCTTGATGGTGCGCACCGCCCCGTGCAGTGAGAGACCGAGGTCGGTCAGCTCGTAGGTGACCGTGACGGGCACGGTCGGCACGGCGGTGCGGATGAGGAGCCCGTCGCGCTCCAGCGAGCGCAGCGTCTGGGTGAGCATCTTCTGGCTGACGCCCGCCAGCCGGCGCGACAGCTCCGAGTAGCGCATCGGCCGGGGCTCGCCGGAGCCGTCGGGACCCGGCCGGGGCGAACCGCCCCCGCCCAGGGCGCACAGGATCAGCGTGACCCATTTGTCGGAGATGCGGTCGAGCAGTTGACGACTGGGACACACCGCCAGGAAGGCGTCGTACTCGGCCTTGGCCTGTGCCCTCTTCTGGGCCGCCGTCCTCGTCGCCATCGCCTGCTCCCCTCACCCGTGGGTGACTTACGCACCCTGAAGTGCCTACTTCCCAGAGGGAAGTTGCCTTCCCATACTGATGCAAGGAGCCCTCGGGAACCACCCCTTGACCGCGACGAAAGGCAAGAACATGAACACGCCCTCCACCCCCCTCCCCGGCGGCACCTGGGACCTGGGAGAGCTGTCCGTCTCCCGGTTCGGCTACGGAGCCATGCAGCTCGCCGGCCCCGGGGTCATGGGCCCGCCGACCGACCGCGACGCCGCACTCGCCGTCCTGCGCGCGGCCGTCGACCTCGGCATCACGCACATCGACACCGCCGGCGCCTACGGGCCGCGCTTCACCAACCAGCTCATCCGGGAAGCGCTGCACCCCTACCCCCCGGAGCTGCACCTGGTGACCAAGGTCGGCGCCGACCGCGACCGGAACGGCGGCTGGCCCCCGGCCCGCGAGCCCGAGGACCTGCGCCGCGCCGTCCACGAGAACCTCGACGACCTCGGCCTCGACGTGCTCGACCTGGTCAACCTCCGACTCGGTGACGCCCAGGGGCCCCGCCCCGGCTCGCTCGCCGCGCCCCTCGCGGCCCTCGTCGAACTCCAGCAGCAGGGCCTGATCCGGCACCTGGGGGTGAGCAACGCGACGGCGGAGCAGGTGGCCGAGGCGCGCGCCATGGCGCCGATCGTGTGCGTGCAGAACATGTACAACCTCGCCCACCGCCAGGACGACGAGCTGATCGACGAGCTCGCCGGACAGGGCGTCGCCTACGTGCCCTTCTTCCCGCTCGGCGGCTTCAGCCCCCTCCAGTCCTCGTCGCTCTCCGCCGTGGCCGACCGCCTGGACGCGACGCCGATGTCGGTGGCCCTGGCCTGGCTGCTCCGACGGTCGCCGAACATCCTGCTCATCCCCGGGACCTCGTCGAGGGCGCACCTGCGCGAGAACGCCGCCGGCGCGGGGCTCCGGCTCTCCACCGAGGACCTCGCCGAGCTGGACGGGATCGGCCGCTGACAGGGTCCCTGCGTCAGCGCGCCGGCGGGGACCGCCGGAGGGACGCATCCAACCGGCGGACGAGTTCCCCGATGCGCCCGCCGCCGGGCGGGGCGTCGGGGTAGCGTCCCAGGACGTCCACGACGACGGGGGTGGCGAGGAGTCCCAGCCGCGCGAGGTGGTCGTCGGCGGCGTCGGGACCGTCCCCGGAGGAGAGTTCGAGTGCGTGCGCGGTGTAGGCGGCCGACGCGAGGATGTGCTTGACCTGGGTCGCCTTGGCCAGGGGGTGGAGGAACGCCGCACCGCACGTGTTGGCGGCGGCGCGCGCGGCGGCGCTCGCCGCTCCCCGGCCCGCGTCGCGGGTCTCCTGGGCCGCGCGGTGCGCCGCCCACGCGTTGTCGCGGATCGCCTTGGTCCGCTCGGCCCCGTCCGCGAACGCCAGTGCCGCCTCGATCGCGGCCCGGGGGCGCCGGTCGCCGGGGCGCTCGCGCTCGAAGAGCGCCAGTGAGGGGCGCGCGCACGCCACCGTGAAGCCGGTGACCTCTCGGAGTTCGGCCCGGTCGAGTTCGATGGCCGTGGAGGCGTCCGCCATGGTGCCGCCCTTCTGCGGAGGGGAAGAGACACCTTGATTTTATCTGTGAAACACCGGTGTAAGCTTTGCCGCCTTTCACGCCTGCCAGAAAGGCACAACCCTCAAAACATGGTGAGGAACGGACATCTGCCCGACGTCGGCGTCGGGCGCAGGCGGTCAGGCGGTCAGGCGGTCAGGCGGGGACGGCGGTGGAGACGGCGGCGGTGGCGGCGAGCCTCTGGAGCTCCTCCTGGGCGGCGGCCACCGCGGGGTTGCGGCGCGATCCCTCCCGGACGCACGTGAGCATCTTGCGCGCCGGGACGTAGGGGCCCTCCAGGAGCACCCGTGCGATGGGCAGGCCGGGGGAGAGGTCGTTCATGCGTGGAATGAGGGCCACTCCCAGATCGTGCGCGACCAGGCTGGCGACGGCTCCCCAGTTCAGGGCCTGGTGGGAGCCGTCGGGGGTGAAACCGACCGCGGCGCAGGCGGTCATGGTGTGCGCGTGGCAGGTCGTGCCGGGGGTCGGCAGGATCCACGACTCGGCGGCGGTCTCGGCCAGCGCCACGCTCTCCCTCCCCGCGAGGCGGTGGCGGTCGGACACCACGAGGTCGAACACGTCGTCCAGGAGCGGGGTCTGGTCGAAACGGGCGTCGGTGCGGGGCGGCGCTCCCGGCGCGGCCTCGATGACCGTCAGCTCGATCTCCCCCTGGAAGAGCAGGTCCAGGCACTCCCCGGGCTCGGCCTCCAGGACGCGCACGTCGAGCTGGGGGTGGCGGGCGGTCAGGGCCGCGGCCATGGGGGCGAGAAGCCGGGACAGCGCCATGGGGAAGGCGGCCACCCGCAGGAGCCCGGAGGGCTCGGTGCCCAGCCCGCGCATCTCGATCTCGGCCTGCTCCCACCGCGTGTGGATGGCGTCGGCGTGGTCGAGCAGGGTGCGGGCGGCGGGTGTGAGCCGCACGCCCCGTCCGTTGGGCTCCAGGAGCGTGACGCCGAGTTCCCTGCCCAGCTGGCGGATCTGCTGGGAGGCGGCGGAGGGGGTGAAGTGCAGGGCTCCGGCGGCGGCGGTCACCGTCCCGTAGTGGGCGACGGCCCGCAGGATACGGAGGCGCCTGAGATCGATCATGTACCTGATTCTTCACATAACCATGCGGAAATTCAACCTGGACATTAACGGTTTCGGCCGTGAGGCTGATGTGAGACCCCGATGGAGAAGGTGTGCGATGACGACTCTCTGCCCCCACTGCGGATGGCCCGACGACCAGCCGTTCCTGGTGGTGTCCCGGCATGCCACGGGCCTCGGCCTGACCGTGTGGGTGCGTTGCGCCTGCGGTTCCGTGCAGGTTCGCGAGGTCGGCCCGGCCGGGGCGCGGATCGTCTCGCGGGGGCGTCCGGCACTGGGGCCGCCGTCCGGTCAGAACTGCCCGGGGTGAGGCCCTTCGCGGCTGTTCGGGGAGGTTCGGGCCCCGTCCACAGGGCGGCCGGAAATCGTTTCCGGCGGGCGGTCCGCGATACGGTTATGGCCATGGGGAACACACCGGCACGGCCGTCCACGTCGGCCGAGGACTACGTGAAGGTCGTCTACGACCTACAGGAGCGCGGCACCGGCCCGGTGACGATCTCCGGGATGGCCGAACGCCTGTCGGTGTCCAACTCCTCGGTCTCGGGCATGCTCCGCAAGCTCACCGAGCTCGGCCTGGTCGAGCACCAGCGCTACGGCGCGGTCAACCTCACCGAGGCCGGGACCAGGGCCGCGCTGTCGGTGCTGCGCCGACACCGCCTCCTGGAGACCTACCTGGTCGCCGAGCTGGGCTACTCGTGGGACGAGGTCCACGACGAGGCCGAGATCCTCGAACACGTCGTGTCGGACAAGTTCGTCGACCGTATCGCCGCCCACCTGGGAAACCCCGTGGTGGATCCCCACGGCGACCCCATCCCGACCCGCGACGGGCACATCGTCGAGCGCGAGTCCGTGCTGCTGTCCAACGCCGACGAGGGCGTCAGCGGCGTCATCGTGCGGGTCAACGACACCGACCCCGAACTGCTCCGCTACCTCGCCGACATCGAGATCGGCATCGGGATGAACGTGGAGGTGGTCGAGCGCCAGCCCTTCGCGGGGTCCCTCCAGATCGCGGTGCGCCCCGACGAGGGCGCCCCCGAGCGCTCCCAGGCCCTCGGCCTCGTGGCCGCCGAGGCCCTGTGGATCAGCCCCGAGACCAAGTAGCGCCCGGTACCGGGGGCGCCCCGCCCGGGCCCGGCGCCGGCCACCGGGAGGGCGCCGGGACACGGTCGCCGGTTCCGCGCGTCCGGCGGACGGTAACGGGTAGGGAACCGGTCACCGATCGCCGGACGAGAGGACACCGGGCATGGGCGAGGGCGGATCCGGAAACCGCGCGACGGACAAGGTCGACGTCCGCCTGGGCAAGGTCGAGAGCACCCTGCTGTGGACCGTCCACCACAAGGTCCTCGACTTCCGCAACACCGAACCGGTCCTCGGCGACGTGTGGGCCGTGGACGTGATGGACCGCCTGGAGTTCGACCGGCGCCACCTCCGGGGCACCTCGGGGGACCGCTACATGGTCCTGCTGCGCGCCCGCCGCATCGACGCGTGGGTGCGCGAGTGGATCGCGGCGAACCCCGGGGGGACCGTCCTCCAGCTGGCCTGCGGGCTTGACGCCCGCGCCCTGCGCGTCGGCGCCCCCGAGCGGGGCCGCTGGATCGACACGGACCTTCCCGATGTCGTCGCCCTGCGCCGCAGGGTCCTGCCCGAGCCCCCGCGTTACCGGCTCCTCGCCGGATCGGCGACCGAGTCCGACTGGCTGGAGGAGATACCGACCGACGCGCCCGTCCTGGTGGTCGCCGAGGGCCTGGTGGAGTACCTGCGGCCGGAGGAGACCCATGCCCTGCTCGGCCGCCTCCTGGCGTGCTTCCCCGGCGGGGGCGAGATGGTGTTCGACGTCGTGTCCCCCCACGTGGGCCGCCTGGCCGGGGTGTTCGGCTGGCAGATGTACGGCCTGGAGGACCCCCGCCTGCCGGAGCGCTGGTATCCGGGGCTGTCGCTGACCGGCGACTACGAGGTGGTCGGGGACCACGCCTCCGTGCCCGAGCAGCCCTTCCGCTCCCTGTACCGGGTGCTGTCCCGGTGGCCGTGGACCCGGGGGTTGATGCGGGTGCTGCGCTTCCGCTTCTGAGCCGGCGGCGCGCCCCGCGCCCGCCGCGGCGGGTTCCGGTCGGACGGACCGGACGCGGGGGACCGCCGCCCGTGCCTTCGCGGGCGGGACGCCCGGTGCGGGAGGTCGGGCGGATCGTCGGTCCGCCCTGCTAGAACCGAGGGGACCCATCCCCTCCTGCGAAGCGGCCCCCGATGCACCCCACCCTGAACCTCCCCCCGGCCTCCGACGGCCCCCCGGCGCCCGGGCTCCTGATCGTGCGCACCGACTACGCCGACGCCGACGCCTGGGAGGACGTGCGCTCCCGCCTGGGCGACCTGCCCGGCGCGTACCCGCCCGGACCGGGCCCGGTGAGCGCGCAGGAAGCAGCGATCCTGGAGAAGAACCCCAAACACCTGGTCGTGGTGGACGACCCCGCCTGGAGCGGCGCCGGTCCCGACGAGGTCCGCGACGCCCTGCACCGCGCCGGGACGTGGACCCCCAGCCTGGTCCTGATCGCCGACGAGACGACCATGGCCGACACGCTCCTGCATCCCCTGCTTGCCATCCGGGACGGGGAGGACTCCTACCGGATCGGCCCGCACGCCGCAGCCGTGTTCCACCTGCTGGTCCAAGCGCTCGACGAGTATTTCGCGATCGGTTTCGCGGAGGACGAGGACTCCTCCCCGGGGCCCGACGACGTCTTCGGGGCCCGGCTGGAGATCTCGGCCCGCACGGCCCCGTACCGGACGCCGGACACGCGCATGGAACTGCTGCCCCACACCGAGGACCCGCTGATCATCCGCACCGACCACACCGACGACGCGGTCTGGGAGGCCGTGGTCGCGGAGGTCCGCGCTCCTGTGCCGGACGGCATCTTCCGGCAGGAGGGGGAGGAGGAAAAGTTCTACCACGCCTACGTGGACGTCCTCGACGACCCCCGGTACGCGGGCGCCACCACGGAGCAGATCCTCTCCCTTGTCCCGCGGGACTACGAGCACACCTTCCTGATCATCGCCGACAGGACGACCATGGGCGACCCCAGGCACCCGCTCCTGCTCGTGGACCTGTACGAGGAACCCGGCCTGTCCTTCCGCGCGACCCCCGTGGCGGTCCAGACGGTCCAGAACAACCTGTCCATCGCCAACATGGACTTCTCCGACTACTACATCGACGAGGGACACATCCAGTACCGGGACGCCAGGGAGACGCTCACCGACGAGCAGATCAGGTTGTGACACGGGGGCGCGGGGCGGAGGGGACGACGGTGCCCCACGCCGTCCCCTCCGCCCCGTCCCACGCGGTGAAAACCGGTGGACAGGCGGGCGCGCGGGACGCTGTGATGGCCCCGGCGCCCGCCGGACGCAGCGGGCCGACGGCTGGAGCTGCCCTTGGCGACCGACACGCCCCCGGACCCCCGCCCCTCCATCGACACCGCGCTCGTCAGGCGCCTGGTCGACACCCAGTTCCCGCAGTGGTCCGGGCTGCCGCTCAGGCCGTTCGGCCCGGCCGGCTCGGACCACGTCATCCACCGCCTGGGCGGCGGGCTCTCGGTCCGGCTGCCACGCCACGCCGGTGCCCGCGGCCAGGCCCGCAAGGAGTTCGCGTGGCTGCCCCGGCTCGCCCCGCACCTGCCCCTGGCCGTGCCGGCCCCCGTGGCGGTGGGCGAACCCGACCTCGGCTACCCGTGGCCGTGGGCGGTGTCGCGCTGGATGGACGGCGAGGTGGCGACCGTCGAGGCGCTGGGGGACTCCCGCGGCGCCGCTGTCGAACTGGCCGGGTTCCTGAGCGCCCTTCAGCGGTTCGCCCCCGAGGAGGCCCCGGCCGACGGCGTGGACACGGCGGCCGAGGACAGGTCGTTGGCCGCCCGGGACCGGCAGACGCGGGCCGCCATCGCGGAGGCCGGCGGCGTGTTCGACGCCGCGGCGATGACCGGGCTGTGGGAGGCGGCGCTCGGCGCTCCCGGATGGGACCGGCCGCCCGTCTGGTTCCACGGCGACTTCCACACCGGAAACCTGCTGATGGACGACGGCAGCCTCAGCGCGGTCATCGACTTCGGCGGACTGGGGATCGGGGACCCGGCGTGCGACCTGACCATCGCCTTCACCCTGATGTCGGCCGGGAGCCGGGCCGCCTTCCGCTCCGCGCTCGGTGTGGACGAGGCCACCTGGACCCGGGGGCGGGGCTGGGCGCTGGCCTCGGGGCTGAGCGCCTACACCGCCTACGCGGCACACGACGCGCGGGTCGCCGAGCAGACCACCCGCCAGATCGGCGAGGCCCTCGCCGGGTAGTGCGGCGGCCGTGGGGATCCACCGTCGCGGCCCGTGCGGAGCAGGGGTCACAGGGGCAGAGCGGCCAACAGCGCCGGTAACGCCGGCAGCGCCAGGAGGAGCATGAGGCATCCCCCGGCCGGCGGGGTGTTCCCCCGGGGCGCCTTCGCCTCCAGGTCGGCGATCATGTGCGCCTGGGCCGGGCATCCCGGGGTCACGACGTCCTCGGGGCTGAACACGCGGCAGGGCAGACCCGTCATGAACTCGCCGTCGTACTGCCGTCCGCACATGGAGCAGGTGGGGTCACTCGGCTTCATCGGCTCCGCCCTTCCCTCGACGGCCTGGTCCCGAGGTGCGACCACGCTACCCGCCCGGGGGCTCCGTGCAAGGGCGGCGACCACATCCGGTCAGGGGTCCGCGACGGGGTGCGGGGTTCTCCCACATCGGGGACGTGACGGCGGAACCGGGGGCCTGAACGGATGTGACAGGAGAAGGGCCGCCCGGTACAACACTCGTGGACCATTCACGTTTTCCTCCACGAGGCGGGGGCGTCATCGTTTTCCACGGCAGGCGATTCGTCCACGGTTTCCTCTTCGGAGCGCTGGCGGGACTGGTCGTGCTGAATGCCGCCTTCGCCCTCACGTGGGCTTCGGTGCACATCGGCTACGGCGGGGTCTCCGACATGGGGGGCTTCCGCCTGTCGCACCATCCGAACCTCGGCCACCCCGTTCACCTGGACGTCAGGGAAGGACGTATCGGCGCCTTCCTCGCGCTGTGCGGGTTCACGGCCGCCGCGGCGAACCTCGTGCGGGGGAGGCGGGGCGAGGGCGCGGAACGGGTTCCGCGCCCCTGAGGAACGATGTGCGCCCCCGGCCGGGCCCGGCCACGGCGGGCTCCCCGGCCGGGACGGATCCTCCGGGGTCAGTCGGCCATCCCACCGGCGAACGGCGTCGTCCGCCACTGGTCGACGGCCGGCCCCAGGTACTCCACCAGCACGGGCAGCTGCGGCGCGAGGGCGAGGGCGGCGATGGCCCGCAGCATTCCCACGGCGTTCACGAAGCGCAGGACGTCCCCGTCCAGCTCCCGCACGCCGTTGCGCCGGGCTCCGCGGTCGTAGGCGGATTCGATCTCCGGGCCGAGCGCGGCCAGGTCCCATTCGACGGGGCCCAGGGTCACCAGCTCGAAGTCGGAGTAGAGGTCGCCGTCCGCCCCGGAGAAGATGTTCGCCGGAGGGGAGTCGCCGTGGATCGGCTGGATGCCGATCCCCGGGAACGCCTTCTCGAAGGCCGTGCGCGAACTCACGAGGGGCTCCAGGACACGCCATTCGCGGCGTGCGCGGTCCAGGTCGGACGGGTCGATGAGGTCGGGGCGCCCGTCGAGCCGGGCGAGGTCCTCGGCGAGGGTCTGCGGTTCGGCCGCGGACAGGAACGACAGGCGGCCCGGGTAGCCGCGCATCGCGGCGTGCAGTTTCGCGACGCTCTCGGCGTTCGCCGCGTAGTCGGGCTCCCTGCCCCGGTCCTCCTCGACGAACTGCCAGAACGTCATCGAGAACCCGTCGCGCCGCACCGGTTCCCGGGGGACGAGGGGGCTGGGAGGGATCACCGGCGTCCCCTGGGCCGCCAGCCACCGCGTCACGTCCAGTTCCGCGCGCTGGCGGTGCGCCAGGGCGTCGAGGTCCGTTCCGGGCGGCAGGACGACGGGGATCCGGGCCACGACCGGTGAGGGCGCGAGGTGGACCACGACGGAGAACAGGTCGTGGAGCACCCTCGCGTCGGTCACGGTGAGTCCGAGGTCGCGCCCCGCGCCGACGGCGGCGTCGACCGCGGCGGAGGCACGGCGAGCGGTCTCCTGCGGGGTCATGAAGTCGTTCATGGCCCGATCATCCCAGGGCCTCGGGTGGACGGGAGCACGGCCGACGCGCTGAACCGGGCGCCGGGGCCCGGCCCCCGGTTCGCGGAACGCGGTCCGGCACGTGCTCGGCACACGTCCAGCAACAGCGGCAAGTCGGGTGAGTGCGTCGAGGTGGCGGAGGGAGTTGTCACTGCAGTTCGGGACACGCGACACCGGGAACTGGGCCACCTCACGGTTCCTGCTGCGGAATGGTCCGCGCTGGTCAGCGCGGTACGCACCTCCTGACACCACGCGACGGAGACCGGGGGAGGCGAGGCCCGGAATTCCGCACTGCCTCTGTCCGAGGCGCGCGCTAGCGTTCCCGGTGCCGAAAACCCCCACCGACAGGCACCGGAGGCCGCCCCGATGGCTCGGAGCGAACACAGACCCCCGCGTCTCTACCGGGTCTGGCTGACCGGAGCAGGAGCGACGGCGCTCGGCACGCAGATACTCGTCTTCGGGCTCGTGTGGCACGCGGCCCTGATCGGTCCCGGCGCCGCCGCGGCCGTTCTCACGGCGCAGATCGTCCCCCGCGTACTGCTGACCCTGCACGGGGGCGCGCTCAGCGACCGTGTCGGGGCGCTGCCCGTCATGGTGGCCGCGAACGCGGTCCTGGGCGCGCTGGCGGCCGTGGGCGCACTGGCCATGTCCGTCGTCGATCCGGGGCCGGCCGCCATGGTCGCGACCGCTCTGGCCCTGGGCACGGTCGACGCGGTCAACATCCCGGCCTCGGCGTCGGTCCCCGAACTGCTGGTCCCCTCCGAGGCCATGGGCCGCGCCCTGGCGGCCCGGCAGATCGTCCTCCAGGGCGCGGTGCTGTGCGGGCCTCCGCTGGGAGGCGCGGCGATCACCTTCCTGGGGCTGCCCGCCACCTACGGGGCCGGGGCCCTGGGCTACCTGGTGATGCTCGCGGTACTGCGCCTCGTCGGCTCCCGGACACGGTTCCCGGCGTCCGCCGACGCCGGACCGGGCCTGAACCGCCAGGTCGGGGAGGGGCTGTCGACCGTGTTCGGCACACCGCTGCTGCGCGCGGTCGTGCTGCTCACCGGGGCCTTCGGGGTCGGCATGGCCGGTCCGACCGCCCTGGTCCTGTGGCGTGGCACCGCCCGCCGCGCTGGGGATGGTCACCGCGGGAGCGGGGATCGCGGTCGCCGCCTTCGCTCCGGGACCGGTGGCGTTCTGCCTGGTGTCCTCACTCGTGGGGCTGGGCACCGGTGTCTTCTCCACCCACGTCGGGCCGCTGTTCATGGCCGCCTGCCCGAGCGGAGCCGTGGGGCGGGCCCACGCGGTGCTGACCCTCGCCCAGTGGCTGCCGCTCCTGGTGGCCAACCCGGTGATCGGCGTCCTCGCGCGGGCGCACCCGGTGTCCGTCCTCCTGCTCCTGTGGGGCGCCGGGGCGTGTGCGGCCGGGGCGGCGGCCCTGGGCACGCGTGCCTTCCGCACGGCGGTGCTGTCCGGCGGCACCCGACGGGGAGAACAGGAACCGGAGACCGGCTGAGGCCCGCACGCGCTTCGGGCAATCGCTTCCGCCTCCTCCAGCGACCTGCTTGAGTGGTCGCATGGACGCCACTCCCCATCCGCGCCACGATCCCGCCGTGGTCGCGCACGCCGCCCACGTCCTGGACCTCCTCGGCGGCCCCCTGACGCCCGTGGAGGTCCCGATGCCGGGGCGGCCTCCGGTCCATGCCCCTGCCTATGGTCCGCCCGTCGAACGTCCCTACCGCCGACACGACGGCGAGCACCAACACCCCCCGCTCCCCACCGGACCGCCCCGGAGCAGGGGCCTGTTCTCCCGGCTCGCGTCCCTGGTCAGGCGGCCGCCCGGACCGGCCGGGGCGCCGCCGGGCGGGCCCGGTGGACCCACCGGGGAACGCAGGGACCTCACCCGCAGCCTGGCCAGGTACCGTGCCGCCCCCACCGAGGACCACCACCTCGTTCTCCTGGAGAGCATCTCCAAGAGCCTGGACGCCTACGTGGAGCTCCAGGAACAGCGCGCCCGTGCCGAACGCGAGCAGGCCGAGCAGGCGCACCGGTCGGCGGTGGCGGCGCACCGCGTAGCGGTGGCCGGGATGGTCTTCGGCGCGGCGGGCTGGCTCGTGGCCCTGGCGCAGCTGCTCCTCTCCCTCCTCGGGGGCGGGTAGCCCTGATCCGGGTGGGCGCGCCGGAGGGCCGGCCCCGCGGACGGGACCCGGGGCCGGCCCTCCGGGCCGTGTTCGTCACGGCGTGTGCGCTCATGCGCGTTCGCCGTCCACCTCGGCGACCAGATCGAGCAGGGCCTCGGCCGCGGGAGCCGAGGACGCGGGGTTCTGACCGGTGAGCAGCAGGCCGTCGCGGACGACGTACGGCTCCCAGTCCCCGACCTTGGAGAAGACGCCGCCGAGTTCCTCGAGCTGGTCCTCGACCAGGAACGGGACCACCTCGGTCAGCCCGACGGCGGCCTCCTCCGAGTTCGTGAACCCCGTGACCCTCCTGCCCCGGACCAGCGGGTTGCCGTCCTCTCCGGTGACGTGGCGCAGGGCCCCCGGCGCGTGGCAGACCAGGGCGAGCGGTCTGCCCGCCCGCAGGGTGGTCTCGATGAGCCGGACGGAGTGCTCGTCCTCGGCGAGGTCCCACAGCGGACCGTGTCCGCCGGGGTAGAAGACCGTGTCGAACTCGGCGGCCGAGACCGAGTCGAGGCGCACCGTGCTCTCCAGGGCGGCCATGGCCTCGGTGTCGGACTCGAAGCGCCGGGTCTGGTCGGTCCGGGCGTCGGGCTCGTTGCTCTTGGGGTCCAGCGGCGGACGCCCGCCCCGGGGGGAGGCGAGCACCAGCTCGGCGCCGGCGTCCTTGAAGCGGTAGTACGGGGCTGCCAGTTCCTCCAGCCAGAAGCCCGTCTTGCGTCCGGTGTCACCGAGCTCCTCGTGCGAGGTCAGGACGATGAGGATCTTCATGAACGCTGCTCCTTCGATTGGGCCGGTGGTCTCCCGGGATCGGTGGGCGCGGCCTGCGGCGCCTTCCGGACCCCGGCGGGGAGGTCCCTCCGCCGGGGTCCTCGCCCGTGCCCACCCGGCTACCCGCCCGTGGCGCTCCCCATGCCTCCTGCAGGGGTGCGACCAGGGGCGATCCCGTCAGCCCCTATTCGGACAGCGCCTGGGCGAGCAGACCCGTCGGGGAGAAGACGCCGCGGACGTGGCCGAAGGCCTCGCGGCGCTCCTCCTCGCCGCAGGCGGGGTCGATGACGACCCCCGCGAGTTCGGAGGCGTCCTCCAGCACGCGCAGGCCCCGGTAGTAGGCGAGCAGTTCGGCGTCGACCCGGTGGTGCCCGTACCCGTCGAGGAACAGGCCCTGCTGCTCCTCGGTGGCGGCCCGGTCCGCCAGGACACCGCCCCCGAGGACGAACATCAGGTCGCGTTCGCGCGGGGCGAGGACCGCGTCGTCGAAGTCGATGAGGACCGGGCGCCCGTCGGTGGCGATGACGAGGTTGCCCAGGTGCGGGTCGGCGTGGCAGGCGGCGAAGCCGGGGAGGCCGTCCCGCTCCCGGAGGCGTGCGGCCAGGTCGATCGTGCGCCGGTGGACCTCGCGCAGTGCCGCGCGGTTCCCGGACCACAGCTCTGCCAGTCGCCGCCCGATCCCCTCGGCGGGTCCGGCGTCGAGCGCGGTGTCGACGCGTTCGAACAGCCCGGCCCACCGGCCGGGGTCGAAGTCCTCGCGCGGGACCCGCTCCAGCGCCTCGTCCCCGAGCGGCACCCCGTGCAGGGCGGCCAGGATCTGACCCAGCTCGCGCCATCCGGCCGGCCCCGGGGGCGTTTCGAGGGCGCTCGTGCCCTCGACCCAGTCCATGACCGACAGGCGTGCGCCGCCGGTGTCGACCCACAGGGCTCCGGTGCGTGCGGGCAGCGGCTCCGGAGCGCTTCCCGGCCGGACCGCGTTGAGCGCGGCGGGCAGTACGAGCCCCGCGGGGGAGCCCCCGCTGCTCCACTTGACGGCGAAGCGGCGCCCGCGCGCGTCGGTGGCCCGCCACAGCGAGGCGTTCAGGTCCGCGCCGCCGCCGACCGGGACGAGGTCCGCCCCCTCCAGTGCGTAGTGCTCGCCCACCACGGAGGCGATACCGGATGGTGCCATCGGACGTCTTCCCCCGACTGCTCGTGTGTTCGCGTCCTGGCACGGTGCGCAGGACCGGTGGCCGCCGCAGGGCGACCACCGGGCATGGTACGGGTCCGGCACCGGGGCGTCCTGGTGTTTTCGCGTCCGGAGAGACGAGGGGAGGGTCGCACCGGTTCTTCACGGGTCCCCGTCGGCGCGCGTTCGCGCCGCGGCTCCCGAGGCAGAGCGCGCGACGCCGCCGCCGGAAACGGGAAGCCGCCGACATGCCCCCGCGGGCGCGGGGGAGTGCCCCGGGTGCGTCGGCCGCTGAGCACTCCACACATGCCTGTACTAAATGTCTTGTTTGTCGCTCTGTGGTAGCAAGAGTTCCCCAAAGTTCTCTCTGGGCCTTTTAGTCTCCTTCGTGAGGGAAGGATGACAGTGGCACGTGCCTTCGAGGGCCGTGCCCTGCCGTTGCGGCAGCAACGCACAGGCCGGCTTTCAGGGGGTCTCTCTTGTCCGTCACCGACACCGACGCGCTTCCGGTCGACGCTCCCGCCGCACGAGGTCCGATGATCCCGGCGCCGCGACGGCCGGGACCGGGCGAACGGGACCCGGGCGAAGCCCTCCTCAGACAGCTCAAGGCCCTGGGCCCGGGCGGTCCCGGAGCACACGAGCTCCAGGAGCGGGTCGTGTCCCACTACGCGCCGGCCATGAAGCGGATCGCGCACCGCTACGGGGGCCGCGGGGAACCGGTGGAGGACCTGTACCAGACGGCGATGGTGGGGCTGTGCAAGGCCATCCGCGGCTTCGACCCCGACCGGGGGGCGCCGTTCCTCGGCTATCTGATGCCGACCGCGATCGGCGAGGTCAAGCGCCACTTCCGCGACCACACCTGGGCCGTGCGGGTGCCCAGGTCTGCCCAGGAGAACCGGATCCGCCTGCACCAGGCCCGGCAGGAGATGACGCAGGAACTGGGGCGCACGCCCACCGGTGACGAACTCGGGCACAAGCTCGGGATGACCCGCGAGCAGCTGGACGAGGTTCGCCAGGTCTCCGACCTCTACCGGGCCCTGTCGCTGGACGCCCCCGACAACCCGGACGCGGACGGGGACGACTCCCCCTCGCTGGAGGAGCACCTGGGCTGCGAGGACCGGCTCCTGGACCTGGTGGTGGACCGCGAGGCCCTCAAACCGGCCCTGGCACGCCTGTCCGAGCGCGAACGCGACATCCTCATGCTGCGCTACTTCCACGACCACACACAGGCCGAGATCGCCGAGCGTCTGGGCTACTCCCAGATGCACATCTCCCGCCTCCTGCGGACGACCCTGGAGCGCCTGCGCGAGGAGATGGGCGTGGGGACCGCCGCCTGAACCGGACCGCGCACCGCCCCGGCCCGCTCGCAGGGGAGCCCCCCGCGGCGTGTCCGTCGCGAGGGGCCGGCCATGGCGTCATGGCCTTGTGGAGCGGGCGCGGGCTACTTCACCCCCGCCACCTTCTCCACGAACTCCTTCATGACCTGCCCGCCGGCGGTCCCGGTGATCGGCGTCCCGGGCTTGGTCGATCCCTGCGCCGCCCTGGCCTTGCGGACCGCTTCGGTGGTCTCGGTCCCGTACTCGCCGTCGGCGCCGGGGTTCTTGTCCAGGTGGCCCGCTGCGATGAGCAGTTCCTGCAGGTACGCCACCTTCTCCCCGCTGTCGCCTTGCTTGAGCCCAATCATGTCGTTCCTCTTTTCTTCCGGCGAGGTTGTTGAAGCCCCGTGCTGCAGTACTCCGGAGAACACAGAACCACCGTGCCGCGACCGGGCGCCCCAGACGGGTTCTCCTCAGGAAAGTTCACACCCTTGACGGAGAACGCCTTTTTCCTGTCAATTTTCCCGCGGCCTCCATGAGCACGAAGTCCCGGTGTCCGGAGATATAAATGAAGACAAGGAAGGATGCGAGGAACCGCCTCTTTCCCGCAAGAAATGAGACAGTCTTCCTCTCTCGTGAATTCGCGTTCGCAGGACGACCCTCCGAACGAGCGGAGGCTTCCCTCGATCTCGTCTCCCGAGGGCGGCGCAGACGCTTCCATCGGGCGTGTACGCGACCGATGGCACCCCGGGCCGGACCTCGCGACACCGGTCGCGGTCACGCGCCCATGGGCCTCGGCGCTGCCTTCACCATTCCTTGTGTCCCGGGTCCGCATCCGGATCCTCCGGGAATCACGGCGGGCCTGTCGAGGACTTCCACCGCGAGAGACCGGTGCGCGTCTTCTCGCACTTCCAGCGCCACCGCCTGCGGACCTCGAGTCGTCCTGGGGCGCGCGCTCGGCCTGCTTCTGATTATAGACCCGGAAGCGCGCCACCAGGCAACACTCAACTCCATGTATGCCTGGAAGGAAAACACCCGATTCCCTCCCCTTGAAGAATCGCGGAGAGTGGAAATAAAAGAACTTTTTCCTTGAGGCGCCGCTGGCCTGGCCCGCGGGTGGATGCAGGTGAAGTATTTACCGTCTCCGGTCGGCGCACCGGGGCACCGACCGCCCCCGGCGTCCCGGCCCCGATGGGGAGCGCACAGGCGACCGGGCCACGCCGGACTCCTGGCCCTGCCCGGTTCACAGGTGCTGTCGTCCTTCCTGGACCGCGGTAGGAAAGTTGAACTGTCTGACTTTCTGACCCATGCTGTAGCCATGCCTCGGGAAGGGAAGCCCAGCGCATGACCACCAGGAAGGCCCAACCGATGAGCGAGACGAAGTCGAGACGCCGACGCGCGGTGATGCGTCGCAAGAACCAGGTCACACTGCCCCGTGAGGTGGCGGAGGCCCTCCACATCCGGGAGGGGGACGAGGTCGAGTTCGCCATCACGGAGAGCGGTCAGGTCACCCTTAGGGGCATGACCGCCGTGCCGACCGACCAAGCGTGGTTCTGGGACCCCGAATGGCAGCGGGGCGAGCGGGAGGCCAGTGAGCAGATCACCGAGGGCCGAACCGAGGAGTTCGAGGACGCGGAGTCGATGTTCGACGCCCTCGAAGAGGAGCGCTGAGAGCACTGGCCACGTTCGCCACCACCCCCCGGTTCCGGGCCGACTTCAAGAAGCTGACACCTCAGCAGGTCGAGCGGTTCCGCAAGGTGGTCACCACCGAGTTCGCACCCGACGTGGAGCAGGGACGGTTCCGACCAGGTCTGCGGGTCAAGGGCGTGCAGGGCGCTCCGGGGGTCTACGAGACGACCTGGGCGCCTGACGGGCGCGCCACGTGGGAGTACGGGGACGGGCGTTTCCCCGGGAAGGCGCACGTCGTCTGGCGCAGGGTCGGCACGCGCTCCGTCTTCAACCCCGGGCCGCCCTGACACCCGTGTCGGAACAGCGTCTGCCGCCCCGACCGCAGGAGGCCCCGGGCCGTCCCACCGTGGCCCCTCGGGCAGACACGCGCAACGCCCGGCCGGAGAACTCCGGCCGGGCGTTCGTCCGACGGGGCGGAGTGCGGGCGGCGCGCCGACCGCCCCCGGGGTCCCGGCCCGGAGACGGGAGAGGCGGGCTGCCCCCGCCTCCGGCAGCCGGGGGCCGGTCAGGCCTGGGGGCGCACGCCCGGGACGCCGTCGTCGATGACGAACCGGGCCCGGTCGGTGATGGGCGCGCCGGGGTCGGTCACGTAGTCGAGCGTCCTGTAGTCGGCCGTCCACCCGGTGGGGGTCACGACGTTGCGGACGTAGCCGCGTCTGCGGTTGACGAACCGGATGTGCGGGTTCTCCCTCAGCTGCACCGCGTCGCCCGGGTTCTGCTCCGCGCCGTCCCCTCCGCTGGTGAACGAGGTGCCCACCAGTTCCGTGGCGACCGTCGCCGAGCCCGGGTCGTCGAAGTCCGCCTTCACGTCGCACACGTAGTTGGCGTGCACGTCCCCGGTGATCACGACCGGGTTGCGCACACGGGCCAGCGCGTCGCGGACGGTGTCCCGCTCGACCCGGTAGTTGTCCCAGGCGTCGTCGCTGAAGTCGGTGGCCGCGCCGGCGGCGAAGTCGCGCTGGGAGAAGAACACCTGCTGCGCCAGCACGTTCCAGCGGGCCCGCGAGGAGGACAGCCCGTTCAGCAGCCACGCCCGCTGGTCCGCGCCGAGCAGGGTGCGCGAGGGGTCGCCGCGCTCGGAGTCCGCCACCTGCACGTCCCGGTACTGGCGGGTGTCGAGCAGGTGCACGTCCACGAGGTTGCCGAAGGACAGCTTGCGGTAGAGGTGCATGTCCGGCCCGGCGGGGATCTGGGAGCGGCGCAGCGGCATGTGCTCGTAGTAGGCCTTGAGCGCGTCGGCCCTGCGCTGGAGGAAGGCCTCCGAGGGCTCGCCGCCGTACGGGGTCTCGTCGGCCCAGTTGTTCTCCAGTTCGTGGTCGTCGAAGACCACCGCCCACGGGAAGGCGGCGTGGGCCGCCTGGAGGCCCGCGTCGGCCTTGTACTGGGCGTGCCGGACGCGGTACTCGGCCAGGGTCTGGACCTCCCGGGCGGGCACGTGGGGGCGCCCGGCGCCCCCGGCCTCACCGGTCTCGTAGATGTAGTCGCCCAGGAACACGACCAGGTCCAGGTCCTCCCTGGCCAGGTGCTCCTGGGCGGTGAAGTGGCCGCTGGTGTAGCTCTGGCAGCTGGCGAACGCGAACGCGAAGCGGTCCGTCCGCGCGTTGGGCGCCGGCGTGGTCAGGGTCCGGCCCACGGGACTGATCTCGTTGCCGTGGCGGAACCGGTAGTAGTAGGGGGTTCCGGGCCGCAGCCCCTGGACCTCCACGTGGACGGAGTGGGCTGCGCGGGGGCCGGTCCCGACGGTGCCGGAGGTGGTGATGCGGCGGAAGTTCTCGTCCTGGGAGACCTGCCACTCGACCTCGACCCGCCGGTCGGGCATGCCGCCGAGCCCGTTCTCCGCCAGGGGGTCGGGCGCCAGGCGGGTCCACAGGACGACGCCGTTGTGGAGGGGTTCTCCGGAGGCGACGCCGAGGGTGAAGGGTTCGGCCACCCGTCCGGGCCGGGGGGCGGCGTCGGCGTGTGCCTCGGGGGCCCAGCTGGAGGCCAGGGCGACGGCTCCCAGGGTGGCGGCGCCGCCCACCAGGAGCTGGCGGCGGGTGGCGCGGGCGGCCTCTTCCGCGAGGGAGGCGGAGACGGGGGCGGCGCTCGCCGGCGGGGCGGTCGGCGCGGGCACCGCGGTCAGGGGGGTGGGGGAAGGAGCGGGGGCGGGGGTGCGGGGAGTTCCCGGCATGCACGGTCTCCTGGAGTTCGTGGAGCGCCCGGCCCCGGTCGGGGCGGACGGGGACCGTGCTCTATCCGGCCACGGAAAGCGGAACGTCCCAACCACCGCCCGGTGAACGTTGAACCCGCGCGGGTGACCATCGGGTGACGGAGAGCTCCGAGGACCAAGATGCCCCGGGAGAACGCCGATGCCACGACCCGCATCCCCCTGCTTTCGTATAGTTCGTTCAATCGAACTGTAAAAACAGGCCGCCAAATCAGAATCAAATCCGCAATTCAACTGGAAATAAAAGAATAGCCCCGAGTCGAATTGAACACCCCTTTTTCGGCCCTCCTCGCCCGACTCCTCCCGCGCCCCGGATCCCCGCCGCGCACACGCCTCCGTCCGCGGAGGGGGACCGGGGCCGGCCCTCCGCGGACGGCCGGCCCCGGCGGCCTGCCGCCGGGGCCGGGGCAGTCACCGCTTCCGGACGGTCTCGGTGACGTAGGCGGCAAGGTTGCCCAGGGTCTGCCGGCCGCTCTCGACCGCGTGGTACTTCTCGGCCGCCTCGTCGCGCAGCTCCCTGGTGGGGAACACCGTGCGCATCTCGATCCGGGTCGCCGCACCGTCGGGCTCGAACGTGAGGACCGACTCGAAGGCGTTCGGGTCGTCGCGGGTCTCACCGTGGAGCATCGCGATCCGTTCCGGCGGGGCGAGCTCGGTCCAGGTGATCCACTCCTGGTAGTCCGTCCCGTCCGGTCCGTGCATCACGAAGTCCCACACCCCGCCGACGCGGAACTCGAACGCCCGCGTGGTGGTGGTGAACCCCTCCGGCCCCCACCACCGCGACAGGTGCCGCACGTCGGTGAACGCCTCGAACACCAGCTCGGGCGGGGCGTCGATGGTCCGGGAGACGACGATCTCGCGGTCGGCTGTCGCCGACCTCGTCGGCGTTCCTTGTTCTGTCGCGCTCATCGGCTACTCCGCTTCCCTTGTCTGCTTCAGGTCCTGCACGTAGGCGTCCAGCCGGTCGAAGCTCTCGTTCCAGAACCGCTCGAACCCGCCGGTCCACTCGTGGACGGGCCGCAGCCCGCCGGCGTCGAGACCGTACAGGCGCTGCTTCCCCGCCCTGCGGTCCCGCACCAGCCCGACCTCCCGGAGCACCCGCAGGTGTTTGGACGCTCCCGGCTGGGTCATCCCCAGCTCCTGGGCCAACTCGGTCACCGAACGCTCACCCGTCCGCAGCAGTGCCAGGATCTCCCGGCGCTGCGGCTCGGCGATCGCGTTGAAGACGTCCGACGTCGTCGCTGCTCGTGCCATGGGACAATCATATTCCCATATCGGCATGCGTCAAGCCGGAGGAGCCGAGCGGATCCTGTCGGACAACGATCGCGACCCTTGGCAGCGGCGGCGGACACCGGGGGAGAGCGGGGCGCCTTCGCTCCGAAAGCCGCCGGCGGAGCACCCGTCACCCGGTTCACCGCTCGTCGACGGCGTCCCCACACGGGAAAACGAGTTGTGCGGCACCCGGGACGGGGCCAGAATCGGACCGCCGACCGACAGCCGAGGAGAGGAACAACGGGATGCGCCGGTCCTACGGAGTTTTCGAGCCCTGCAACCGGACACGAATCCCCGAGGACACCTCCGCTCTTGTCATCTCTTCCGACCGCCCTGAACATCGGCATCGTCGCGCACGTCGACGCGGGTAAGACCAGCCTCACCGAGCGCCTGCTGTTCGACGCGGGCGCCCTCGACCGGCTCGGCAGCGTCGACGCCGGGGACACCCGCACCGACTCCGGCCGCATCGAACGCGAGCGCGGCATCACCGTGCGCACGGCCGTCGCCTCCTTCCGGGCCGGCCCCGTCCAGATCAACCTCGTCGACACCCCCGGCCACACCGACTTCGTGGCCGAGGTCGAACGCGCCCTGACCGTGCTCGACGGCGCGGTACTCGTCCTGTCCGCGGTCGAGGGCGTCCAGGCCCACACCCGCGTGCTGATGCGCACCCTGCGGGAGGCGGGGCTGCCCGTGGCGCTGTTCGTCAACAAGACCGACCGTCGGGGCGCCCGCCCCGACGGAGTGCTCGCGGACGTGCGTCGGCTGCTCTCCCCGGACGCGGTCGCGCTCAACCGCGTGCGCAGCGCGGGCACGCCCGGCGCCCGCACGCTGCCCCCGGACCGGGACGACCCGGCCACGGGGGAGGCGCTGGCCGAGGTCCTGGCGGCGCACGACGACGACCTGCTGGCACGCCTGGTCGACGGCCTCCCGGCCCCGCCGGCGCACGAACTGGACAGGATGCTCGCGGCCCAGGTCGCGCGGGGGCTGGTCCACCCCGTGCTGTTCGGCTCGGCCGTCACCGGCGCGGGCGCCCCCGCGCTGGTCCGCGCCCTCACCTGCCTGTTCCCCGCCACCGCCCCGGAACCGGGGACCGCCGACCCCGAACCGCGGGGCACGGTGTTCTCCGTCGAACGCTCGGCCTCGGGGGAGAAGACCGGCTACGTGCGGCTGCGGTCGGGCCGCCTGGCCGAGCGCGACCGCGTCGTGCTCCACCGCGACACCTCGAGGGCCTCCGACGGCCCGGAGTCCTCGCACAGCGGCCGCGTCACCCGCCTGGAGGTCGTGGGCGCCGAGGGCGTCCGCACGCGTGCGCTGACGGCGGGCCACATCGGCCGCGTCCGGGGGCTGCCGGGCCTGCGTGTGGGGGACCGGCTCGGCCCTCCCGCCCCCTGCGGCCCCGGGCCCCGCTTCGCGCGCCCCTCCCTGGAGGCGGTCGCCCGTCCGGAGCACGAGGGCGAGGGACCGCGCCTGCACGCCGCCCTGACGGCGCTCGCCGAGCAGGACCCGCTGATCGGTGTGCGCACCGTGCCCGGCCACGGCGTCTCGGTCCTGCTGTACGGGGAGGTGCAGAAGGAGGTGGTCGCAGCGACCCTGGCCGACGACTTCGGCGTGCGTGCCGTGTTCGACCGCAGCACCATCGTGCACGTCGAGCGCCCCGCCGGCGTGGGCGAGGCCGTCGAGACGGTCGGCTCCCAGCCCGCGGACGGGTTCACCGCCACGGTGGGCCTGCGGGTGGAGCCGGGGGAGGAGGGGAGCGGCGTCGTGTTCCGCAGGGAGGTGGAGCTCGGCGCCCTGCTGCCGTCGTTCGACCGGGCGGTGGCGGAGACGGTCCACGACACCCTGTCCCAGGGCCTGTACGGATGGCAGGTCACCGACTGCGTGGTGACCCTGGTCCGCAGCGGGTTCGTGGCCCCGACCAGCACGGCGCGGGACTTCCGCTGCCTGACCCCGATGGTGCTCATGCGGGCGCTGCACCGCGCGGGCACACGGGTGATGGAGCCCGTGCACGCCTGCGAGCTGGAGGTCCCCGCCGACACGTTGAGCGCGGTCCTGGCCGCCCTGGGCGCCGTCGGCGGCCACGTGCACGAGTCCCGTCCGGGAGGCGGCGCGTGGGAGCTGAGGGGGGAGCTGCCCGCCCGCGCGGTCCACGGGTTCCGGACGGCGCTGCCCGGCCTGACGCGGGGCGAGGGGTTCCTGCTGAGCCGCCGCTCCCGGGTGCGGCCGGTGGCCGGCGCCCCTCCGCGCCGGGCCCGCACCGACGGGAACCCGTTGAACCGGGAGGAGTACCTCCTCCACCTGCGGCGGTCCGGGCCGGGCGGATGAAGGCGCTCGGCGGTTTTCCCGCCGGGCCCGCCCGGGGGGCGAGGACGCGGAACGATCCCGGCCAGGAACAGCGGGACCGCGTCGATACGCGCCGCCCGCTCGAAGCGGGGTCGTTCCGACGGGGCCCCGAAGCCGACCACCGACACTGCGGACGGGAGGCTCTCAGAGCGACGGTCCGGTGACTTCCTGGGTGCCGAGGACTGCGAGCAGGTCGAGGAGGTCGGCGCTGTCGGTGCCGACCGCGGGGGTGAACCAGAGCAGCCGCTGTCGGCCGTCCTCGCTGAACAGGTGGAGGCAGTTGACCTCGATCAGGCCGAGCTCTGGGTGGTTGAGGCGTTTGCGGTCGTCGCGCCGGAAGGCCACGTCGTGCTCGGCCCACAGGGCGGCGAACTCGGAGGAGGCGCCGATCAGCGAGCTGATCATCGAGCGGGCCTCGGTGTCCTTGGCATCTCTTCTGGCGGCGGCTGCCCGCAGGTCGGCGACGAAGGCCCGGGACTGGCCCCCGTGGTCGGCTTCGGGATACATCCGCCGGGCGTCGGGGTCGGTGAACCACCGGTGGACGAAGCTGGCCCGAGCGCCGCGAAGGCCCGAGTGGTCCCCGAGCAGCGCCATCGCCAGCGGGTTCTGCAGGAGGGTGACATGCAGGTCGGTGATGACCTGCGCGGGTGTCGATGTCAGACGGACGAGCAGGTCGAGCATGCCGGGGTGGACGTGCGAAGCCGGTCCGCCGTGCGCGGGCACCGGGCGGTCGGCCAGGTGGTAGAGGTAGTCGCGCTCATCGGCGGTCAGGCGCAGGGCCCTCGCCAGCGCGGCGATCATCTGCACGGAGGGCTGGGATCCGGCGCCGCGTTCGAGTTCGTTGTAGTAGTCCACCGATGCGCCGGCGAGCTGGGCGACCTCGTCGCGGCGCAGCCCGGGCACCCGGCGGCGGAGCCCGTGGGGAAGCCCTACGTCGACCGGACGGATGCGCTCACGCCGCGAGCGCAGGAAGGCTCCCAGCTCGGTGTAGTTCACAGATCCCATGCCGTCCATTCTGCGTCCGGCCGGGCCGCCGGCACAGGGGATGGGATCCCCTGGTTCCACCGGGCGGAGCCGAGCATCCTGGAGGACATGGCTGCCGACCGCTCCGCGCGGAGTCCTGCCACCGGATCGGCATCGGCTGACTGCCGCCCCCGCGCCGGTACCGGCCGGGAACGGCGCCATGGCCACACGTTCTCGGACACGTGCTTCCGCATCGCGGGAGAGTCCACTCAAGGAGGAACACCCATGCCTTTCGCCAACTTCAAGGTCCCCGCGGGCACCGTCACCGCCGAGGACAAGAAGAAGCTCGTCGAGCGCACCACCGACCTGTACGCGGAGATCTACGGCGAGCGGGCCCGTGCCACCACCGTCGTGCTGATCGACGAGGTCGCCGACGGCGGCTGGGGCGTCGCCGGCAGCGTCCTGACCGCCGCCGTGCTCAACGGCGACGCCTGATCTCCCTCCTGTGCGGGCCCGGCCCCTCCGCGCCGGGCCCGCACCGAGGGGGACCCGTTGAACCGGAAGGAGTACCTCGTCCACCCGGGGCAGGCCGGGCCGGGCGTACGGAGCTGAACAGCCCGAACGCGCAAACCCCGGCGGCGCCGTCGGTCCCGGCGTCACCGGGGATATGATTCGTGAAAACGAACTGTTCTTTTCCCGGGGAGTGAAACGGTCATGGCCGACGAGAGCACCGCCCGCATCACCGTCCTGGGAGCCACCGGGGGCACCGGCCGCCAGGTGGTGGCACAGGCCCTGGCCGCAGGGCACCGGGTCACCGCGCTGGTGCGCGACCCGGCACGGATGCCCCTCGTCCACGACCGCCTGGACGTGGTCCGGATGCCGGTCCCCGACCCCGGGGCGCTGCGCGCACTGCTCGGGCGGACGGACGCCGTCGTCTCGGGCCTCGCCGCCACGGCCAAGGGCGGATCGCCGGCCACCGTCTGGACCGGCGCGGTCCTGGCCGCGCTCGCGGACCGGCCGGACACACGCCTGGTCGCGGTGAGCGCCGCCCCCGTCGGGCCGCACCCGCAGGGGAGTTCGCCGTTCCACCGCTTCGTGCTCTCGCCCCTGGTCGGCCTGGTCTTCCGGGACGCCTACCGGGACCTGGAGCGGATGGAGGCGGCCCTGTCCGCCGGCGGCGCGGCGTGGACCGTGGTCCGCCCGCCCCGGTTGACCGACGACCCCGGCACCGGGGGGTACCGGCTCGTGGTCGGCGGGAACGTGCCCTCCGGGTACAGGATCGGCCGCGCGGACCTGGCGCACGCCCTCCTGCGCGTCCTGGACGACCCCGCGACCGTGCGGCGGGCCGTCGGTGTGGCCTACTGAGGACCCTCCGCTCCGACCCGCGCCGGTCCGCCCGCCTGCGGGCGGACCGGCCCCCGGGGATCGGTAGCATCGGCCCATGAGCCAGGACGCGGTCGGGGACGACACCGAGATGCCGGATCGCGAACTGCTCGAGGGCGCCCTGCGGTTCGTGCCCCTGCTGGAGACGTTCTACCGCCGCGCCCACTCCGAGATGCCCGACGAGCTCCGGCGGCTGTTCCAGGAGAACCGCCTGACCGCCCGGCACGGGTCGGTCCTCACCCAGCTCACCCACGGCCAGGAGCTCAGCGTGGGCGAGCTCGCCACCCGCCTGGAGGTGGGGCTGCCCACCACCAGCGAGCTGGTCGGCGACCTGTCCAGGGTGGGCCTCGTGGTGCGGCGGCAGGACCCCGCCAACCGTCGGCGCGTCCTGCTGTCCCTGGCCGAGGAGTACCGGGACCTCATGCGCGCGTTCGCGAGCAGACGGGCCCGGCCCCTGCTGCGGGCGTTCGAGCGGCTCACGCCCGCCGAGCGGGAGGGGTTCGCCGCCGGCCTGCGGGCCTGGGCCCACGAGGTGCACTCCGCCTGAGCCGCGCCGGGGCCCGCGGAACCGCGCCGGGTCCACGGGCGGGGGAGGCGGGGCCGGTGCCCCGGAGCACTGGCCCCCGGCGGCGCCGACCGCCTATCCTGGTGCCATGCACGAGCGATGTTAAGTTCCGAACCGGTCTTCGGACCGAGCACGCGGACCACCGGGCGAACACGCCCCCGGTGTCCTCGTTCCGCTCGACCGAAAGACCTTCATGACCACCCTGCCACCGCGCGCCCCCGGCGCGCGTACCTCCCGTCTGACCCGGCCCCTGTACGCGTACGCGGTCCTGGAGGAGTTCGTCCTCCTCTACCCCCTGTACGCGATCCTCTTCGACGAGACCGGGCTGACGGTCGCCCAGATCAGTTCGCTGTTCGTGCTCTGGTCCCTGACCTCCGTCGTCGTGTCGGTCCCCGCCGGCGCCTGGGCCGACGTGGTGCCCCGCCGCTACCTGCTGGCCGCCGCACCCCTGTTCGCGGCCGCGGGCTTCGCCCTGTGGCTCCTGCTGCCCGGCTACTGGGCGTTCGCCCTGGGCTTCGTGCTGTGGGGCGCGGGCGGAGCCCTCTCCTCCGGCGCCTTCGAGGCCCTGGTCTACACCGAACTCGGACACCGCGGCGCGGCCGACCGCTACGCCCGGGTCATGGGCGTGACCCGTGCCCTGGGGGTGGCCGCGGTCGGCGCCTCCACCCTGCTGGCGGTCCCCGTGATGGAACACGGCGGCTACGCGGCCATCGGGGCGGCGAGCGTGGCCGCCTGCGTGCTGTGCTCCGCGGCCGCACTGGCGCTGCCCGAGCACCGGCGGGCCGCCGGCCCCGGCTCCGGGGACGAGCCCGCCGGCTACCTCGCCACCATGCGCGCGGGCCTGGCCGAGGCTCGCGCGAGCCGGGGCGTCCGGGGCGCGATCGTGCTCGTCGTCGTGGTCACGGCCTTCTGGGACATGCTGGAGGAGTACGTCCCCCTGCTCGCGGACGAGGCCGGCGTCCCCACGGCCGACATCCCCCTCGTGGTCCTGGTGGTGTGGGTGTTCATCACCGCGGGCGGCCTGCTCGCCGGGCCGGCGTCCCGGCTGCCCGTCCGGCTCCTCGCCGTCCTGCTCGGCCTGGCGGCGGTCGCCATCGCGACCGGCGCCCTGCTCGGCAGCCTCCCCGGCTGGATGCTGATCGGCGCGGGGTTCGGCGTGTGCCAGACCGCGAACGTGGTCGCCGACGCCCGACTCCAGGAGCGCATCACCGGGGCCGGCCGGGCCACGGTCACCTCGCTCGCCGGACTCGGCTCCGAAGCCTTCACCGGCGCCTCCTACCTGTTGTACGCGGCGGTCTTCGCACTGACCGGCCACGCCCTCGCCTTCGCCCTCTTCGCCACCCCCTACCTGGCCGCGGCCCTCGTCCTGGGCCGGAAGCGGGCAGGGGCCCACTCCCCACGGGGCGGGGCCCCCGGGCGCCAGGAGGACGGCGCCGCCACGGGGGAGTCCGCCGGGACGGGTCCTCTGACGCGTCGGGGAGAGGCCGGGTGAGACGGGGCGCGACCGGGGCCGAACCCGACGGCGTCCGGGGGCGTCTCCCCCTGTAGCCGGGCGCTCCGCGCTCCGGCGCCCGTGGCGGACGGCCCCGTCCGCCACGGCGCACCGTGCCCGAGGACGGCGGGTCACGGCGCGCGAGGGGCCGCAGGTGCGGAGGGACCGCCTGCGGCCCGCTCGCCTCCGGCGGGGGCCGCACCGCGCCGCGGCCTCCGCCGGGGCGCGCACGCGCGTGCGATGAGGTGGTCCCGGAAGAGGCGCATCCGCAGCGCGCACGCGCGTGCGCGGGGCCCGTTCCCGGAAGCGGTGCGGTCCCGACCGACTGGGCGCGCTCCCATGGCCATCCCGGTGGAACGGCGCCTTGCACGGATGAATAGCATCGGTTCTTGTGGCACACGAGACGACGAACACCGCGAACAGTGACGCCCCGGACACCGCCTCCGTGAGCGGGATCGACGTGAGTTACACCGATCGCGGAGCCGGGTACCCCGTCCTCTTCATCCACGGCCACCCCTTCGACCGGACGATGTGGGCACCGCAGGTCAAGGCGTTCGCCGGGCGCGGATACCGGGTGGTGGTTCCGGACCTGCGAGGGTACGGCCGCAGCACCGTCGTCCCGGGGACGACCTCCATGAGCGCGTTCGCCCGCGACCTCGCCGCGCTCCTGGACCACCTCGGCCTGGACGTGGCGGGCGTGGTGGGACTGTCCATGGGAGGGCAGGTCGCCCTGGAGTTCTACCGGCTCTTCCCCGACCGGGTCGACTCCCTCACCCTGGCCGCCACCAATCCGCGCGCCGAGACCGACACGGGCAGGGCCTCCCGGGTCGCGATGGCCGAGCGGCTGCGGGGGGAGGGGATGCGGGGCTACACCGACGAGATGCTCGTCGGCATGATGACCGCCGACAACGTGCGCGACCTGCCCGCGGTGGCCGACCACGTGCGCGCCATGATGTACGCCGCCCCGCCCGAGGGTGCGGCGGCAGCCCAGTACGGACGCGCCCAGCGCCCCGACTACACCCCCCTGCTCCGGCGCGTCTCGGCGCCGACACTGCTCATGGCGGGCCAGCACGACCGGTTCACGCCGCCGGACTTCACCGAGTCCATGCACGTGCTGATCCCCGACTCCGTCGTGGAGATCATCGAGGGCGCGGGGCACCTGCCCAACCTGGAGCGCCCCGACCGCTTCAACGAGGTGCTGCGCAGGTTCCTGGACCGCTGCCGCACCCGCGTCTGACCGGCGCCTCCGGCAAGGCCCGGCCCCGGCCGCCCCCTCCGTGCCCGGGGCGGGGAACGGCTGCTCCGGGGCGGCCCGCCGCGCGGTGCCCGCCGCCGGGCTCAGAGGGCCGCGGCGGGGTAGTCGGTGTAGCCGGTGGCGCCCCCCACGTACATCAGGTACTTGTCGCGCACCGGGTTGACCGGAGCACCGGTACGGATGCGCTCGACGAGGTCGGGGTTGGCCAGGAAGGGGCGCCCCAGGGCGACCAGGTCGGCCCCGGCCTCCAGCATCCGCTCTCCCGCGGCCCGGCCCCCGTCGGCGGGGATCCCCTCGGCGGGCAGGACCGGGTTGCCGACCAGGGTCCGCGACCAGCGGGAGCGGATCTCCTTCCAGACCCGGCTGTCGGGGTCGGCGAAGGCCACGTGCAGGTAGGCGGGGCCCAGGGCGTCCAGGCGCTCGGTCAGCCCGGGGTACAGGGCCGCGATGTCGTCGGCGGTCTCGGCGATGCCGTTGCTGGTGTTGCCCGGGGAGACGCGCACACCGACCCGGTCGGGGCCGATCTCGTCGACGACGGCCCCGACGACCTCCAGCACGAACCGCATCCGGTTCCGCGGGGCGCCGCCGTAGGCGTCCTGGCGCCGGTTGGTGGTGGGAGCCAGGAACTGGTGGAGGAGGTAGCCGTTGGCGGCGTGGACCTCCACCCCGAGGAAGCCCGCGTCCACGGCCCGGCGGGCCGCGGCGGCGAAGTCGGCGACGGTCCCGTCGATGTCGGCCCGGTCCATCTCCCGGGGCGTCACGGCCGGCTGACGGCCGCCGGGTGTGTGGATCGTGTCGGGCAGGGCCACGGGGGAGGGCGCCACCGGCGTCAGCCCGCTGGTGGCGGGGTGGCCGACGCGGCCCCCGTGCTGGATCTGGAGGAACATGCGCCCGCCCGCCTCCGCCACACGGCGGGTGACCGCCCGCCAGCCCTCGACGTGCTCGGGGCGGTGCAGGGCGGCGATGTTCGGATAGGTCTGGCCGACCGCGTTCGGGGTGGAGGCCTCCGCGATGACGAGGCCCGCCGAGGCGCGCTGGGCGTAGTACTCGGCCATGAGAGCGCTCGCGGCGCCCGAGGGCTCGGCCCGGTTGCGGGTCATCGGGGCGATGACGAGGCGGTTGGGCAGGTCGATGCCGGCCAGGCGGGCGGGGGTGAGCAGCGGAGAGGTTCCGGATGTGGTGTCCATGCCGCTACCGTAGGAGTTGACGCCAATGTCAACTTCAAGTGCGGGGAGTGTGAGTTGGGCCATGCGGATCGGTGAATTGGCGCGGCGCAGCGGTGTGAGCACACGGTCGCTGCGCTACTACGAGCAGCAGGGCCTGCTGTCCTCCGAGCGCACACCGGGCGGTCAGCGCGAGTACGCCGAGTCCGCGCAGGACCGGGTGGAGCGCATCCAGGAGCTGTTCGCGGCGGGGCTGTGCAGTGCCAAGATCGCGACCCTGCTGCCGTGCATGCGCGACGTCGACGGCGGCCCGGCGGAGCCGGACGGCACCCTGGTGGCTGACCTGATGGTGGAGCGCGACCGCATCGACCGGATGATCGGGGACCTGCAGCGCTCCCGCAAGCTGCTCGACGACGTCATCGTGGCGGCCTCCACCGAGGTCGCGGCGCCGTAGGACACGCCCTTGACCTGCGGGTTCGCGCCGCCCGCGTCGCGCGCATCCGTGCGGCGCCGGACGCGGCCGAGGGGGATCGCGCGGACGGCGGTGGCTGAGCACGGCCTCCCACCGGCACGCCCGGGGGATTCCGGCTCCGCGCGCGGGGCAGACGTGTCGGCACACCACCGCGCCCCGCCCCCCTACGGGCGGGGC
>NZ_JBSHDN010000007.1:0-2594 GCF_053616335.1 Nocardiopsis sp. NPDC055824 | reverse complement strand
GTCCCCGGCCCACCCCTGCGACCGCGGCGACCCCCCTGACCCCCCCCCCCCCCCCCCCCCCCCGCCGCCGCCCCCCCCCCCCCCGCCCCCCCCCGGACGGGCCCCCGGCCGGCCACCCCCCCGCCCCCCCCCCCCCTCCGGGGGGGGCGCGGCGCGGTCCGCTCCGGGCGGCCGTGCCCGCATCGGTCTTCATCCCGCCGCTGGTGGTCCTGTTCCTGTCCGCCCCGCGCGGCCGTGCCCGCGTCCGAAGGCCCGGACGCGGGCACGGCGGAGCCGCGGGGCCCCCGTCCGGCCGGGTCAGTCCGCCCGCTCGACGGGCAGCCACAGCTCGGCCTCGGCGTTCGCGCAGTCCTCCCCGTACTCCACCCGCAGGATCGACGGCCCCTCGACGGTCCGGTAGGACGGGTGGGACGGGAACCAGTGCCCGAACGCGTCCGACCACAGCCGCTGCAGAGGCTCGGGGAAGTCCGCCGAGGGCCCCGAGTACGGGAAGACCACCCAGGTCCCGGCAGGCACCTCCAGGACCTCCATCCCCGACGGCGCGGGAGCGGTCGTGGCCGCCGCCTGGTAGTAGTCCAGCTCGGTCCCCTCCTCCCGCGAGGAGCCGAGGTGGACGCTCACCGACAGGACGCCGCGCGGCTCCTGGTCGGACAGCCGCCCCACCTCCTCCAGCACGGCCCGTCCGAGCCCTTTCGTGAACGCGACGATGTCCGGGTTGGGTCCCCGGTGCACCAGGGGGACCCGGGCCCTGGGCCCCACGAGGCGGAACGCCTCCTTCTCCACGATCCGGTAACGCACAGTGGTGCTCCCTTCGACTGTCAGGCGGAACGTCATCCGCGGTTGGGAGGCGAGTACCGCACCGGTCCGGCGGGCCTCGCCGGGCCCCACTCCGTGCATGGAGCGGAACGCCCGGGCGAACGCCTCCGCCGAGCCGTAGCCGTACCGGACCGCGACGTCGAGCAGGGGGTCGTCACCATGGAGCACCTCGGCCCCCGCCAGCGTCAGCCTCCGCCGCCGCGCGTACTCCGACAGCGACATCCCCGCCAGGGCCGAGAACAGCCGCCGGAGGTGGTGCTCCGAGGTCAGCGCGTCCCGCGCCATCGCGGCCGCGTCCGGCGGAGCCCCGGGGTCCTCCTCGACCCGCTCCAGGGCCCGGTTCAACCTGTCCAGCATGTCCCGCCTCCTTCTTCCACCACCGACGTTAGGGACCCGGCACCCTTCCGCGCCCGACAGTTCACGACCCTCTCCGGTCGGGTGGCGGCCGTTCCGTTCTCGGGCAAATCGTGGAAATCCTTGGGCAAGGAGCGTGTCTCCCTCGACGTGGCGTACGTACGGTTAGCACCATTGGCCCCAGGATGGCCCGCAGGCCGACCCCGAGAAGGAGGTGGGCGGGGCGGGGGTGACCACGCCCCGCGGATACATGGACATGGGTTTTCTGCGACCTCTGTACGAGAGCGGCGCTCCGGTGGCTTCGGTTCACATGGACACCAGCCGCGACACCACCGACGCCGACAAGAAGATCGAACTGCGCTGGCGGCACCTGCGTGAGGAGCTCGCCGCGCTGGGCACGGACGAGGCCACCCTCGACGTCCTGGAACAGGCGGTCGGGGAGAAGACGTCCCGCGCCTACGGCGACCACGGGCAGGCCCTCTTCGCCTCCGAGGGAACCCTTCTCGGCGCCCACACCCTGGGCGAAATCCCCGTCCAGGACCGGGCCGCGTACCTTCCCGTCCCGGACGTGCTCCCCCTGGCCGTCGACCGGGGCCGCCGCCTGCCCTACGTGCTGGTGGCCCTGGACCGGGTCAACGCCAAGGTCACGGCCTACGCCGCCCGACCGACCCGGGCACCGGTCATGGAGACCGACGCCGCCGGGGAATCCCTCCGCAACATCGACGGCCTGGGCGGGCGCGGAGGCCGCGGACAGCGCAACAACCCCGGCGGCCCGGGAGCCGACTCGCACGCCGCCCAGGAACTGTGGCGGGAGAACACCGCGAAGGTGGCCGAGCACGTGCGCGAGGCCGCCCGCAGGGTCGGCGCCGAGCTCATCATCGTCGGCGGCGACGAGGAGGCCATCGCCTACCTGCGCGACAACCTGGGCCCGCGCCAGCTCACCGTCCCGATCCGGGTCGTCCCGGGAGGGCGCGGCGGGACCGACGCCGAGGAGCGGCTGCACAAGGCCGCCGAGGACGCCCTGCGCGAGTTCGTCGTGGAGAGGCACGACGCGTTCCTGGAGGACTACCAGCGCAAGCTCGCCCACGACCAGGCGGTGCGCGGGACCACGCCCCTCCTGCCGATGCTGTCGGAGGCACGGGTGGAGACCCTCCTCCTGGGCGCCGAACGCGACGGGGAGCCCGAGCTGTGGGGGTCGTTCAACGAACCGCTGCTCGTGGACACCGACCCCAAGGGCCTGGACGATCCGAACGCGGCCTTCCGGGCCCCGGCCAGCGCGCTGATGCTGCGCTCGGCGGTCATGGCGGACGCCGGGTTCACCGAACTGCTCGACCACGGGCGGACCAGCTCCGAGAGCGGGGCCACCCTGCGCTTCCCCAGGCAGTAGCCGGACAGTCGGCGGAGCCGCCCGCGCACCCGACCGG